>NZ_JALPKQ010000024.1:0-80050 GCF_051383655.1 Geodermatophilus sp. CPCC 205761 | reverse complement strand
TCGGCCAGCTGCACCGGCACCCGATCGGCCGGCCACTGGTCGGGCAGCGCGAGCTCGGCGACCCTCAGGCCGACCCCGAACCCACTCCCGCTGAACACGACCCCAACCCAAGACCGGGGTACGACACTTTCTGGGCCTCTCACCAGCACAGACGCACGAACTCCGGGAAAGACGATCCGGGAGTCGGTCGGCGCGGCGGGACCAGTCACACGGTGGGCACCGCGGCCCGACAGGCCCGGCTCCCTCCCGGACTTTCCGCGCCGAAAGTCCGGTCCCAAGGAGGGACGCCGGCCGCCGGGCGCCGGAACGGGTGGGAGGTGAGGTGGGTCCAGGACGGCCTTTCGGCGCCGAAAGTCCGGGCCCAACAACGGACGGCCGCCGTCAGAACCCGGAACGGGTGGGAGGAGGACTGGGTCCAAGACGGACTCTCGGCGCGGAAGGTCCCGTCCCCGACGGTCCCCGACGGGCCCGGCCATCCCGGACTCCCGGCGCGGAGAGTCGCGTTCCAGGGCGGATGCCCCCGCCGGGCGGGCGGGACGGCCGGTTCACGACGGATCAGTTGACCGCGCGGAGGGCGGCGATCCACCACTCGACGGCCGGGACCGAGGGCTCGAAGGGCGGCCAGCCGTTGAGCACCCCCAGCAGCTGCCAGTAGCGCTCGACCCGAGCGTCGGTGAAGGTGGCCAGCCGGTCGGCGAGCTCGGCCCGCCGGGCAGGAGACACGTCGCCCAGCCACCCCGCCACCAGCGCCTCGGCCGCCCGCGTGCCCGGCACGACGCCCCCGTCGAGCCCCCGGCGGCCCAGCGACACCATGCGGCCGGCGTCGGCCCCGAGGGTGTCCGGCTCCTCCGGCGTCGCGCCCGCACCGGCCACTGCCATCTCCCGCACCCGGTCGGCGAAGGAGGGGTCGGCCACCAGCCGCGCCAGCTCCAGCCAGGCGCCGACCTGCTCCGGCGTCGGCTCCTCGGGCAGTTCGGCGGGCAGCGTGCGCATGCCGGCCGCGATGCCGGCGCCCGAGGCGTCGTCGGGCAGCCCGGCGAAGGCCCGCTCGACGAACTCGTCGATCAGCTGCTGCCGCTCGCGGGCGGACAGGGTGCCCAGGTCGTGCACGATCCTCATCTCCTCCGTCGTGGTGCCCGCCGTCGCCACGAACCGCAGCAGGGTGCGGCGCAGGCGCAGCAGGCGGATCTCGGCGTCCAGCGCGCGGACGTGCTCGGCCGCCACCTCGGCCACCGTGCGCCGGCGGGCGAGCAGCTCGCGGATGGCCGCAAGGCCCAGCCCCAGCTCGCGCAGGGTCCGGACGAGGTCCAGCCGGGCGACGGCGTCCGCGTCGTAGAGCCGGTAGCCGCCGGCCGAGCGGGACGGCGGGTCGACCAGGCCCTCGTCGGACCAGAAGCGCACCGTCCGCACGGGGACGCCGAGCCGGTGGGCGAGCTGCCCGATGGCGAGCCGTCCGTCCTCGGTCATGCGGCGACGATGCACCCTCCAGCCGCTGGAGGGTCAAGGACGAGACCGGCACCACTGTGGCGCTGCGGTGTGGGCACCGCCCCGGCTGGGGAGGATCGGGGGGTGACGCGCACGCCACCCACCGACGAGTGGGGCATCGATGCCAGCTGGGTCGACGCCCTCGACGAGGAACACCGGGTCGACCCGGCCACCATCGAGCGGCTGCGGGAGGTGATCGGCACGCCGCCGGCCGACCTCGACGAGCGCGCGCCGATCGTCGCCCGGCCCGGGGACGCCCTCGAGGTCGACGAGGCCGAGGTGACCTGCGAGGACGGGACCGTCCGGCAGGTCGACGGCGAGCTGCCCGAGGACTTCCCGCTGGGCTACCACTGGCTGCAGGAGCCCGGGGGGCCGCGCCGGCGGCTGATCGTCTCCCCCGGCCGCTGCTGGCTGCCGGCCGACCGCGCCTGGGGTTGGGCGGTGCAGCTCTACGCCACCCGCAGCCGCGCCAGCTGGGGCATCGGCGACCTCGCCGACCTGCGCGCCGTCCGGGAGATGGCCGCCGGGCAGGGTGCCGGCTTCGTCCTCATCAACCCGCTGCACGCCGTCGCCCCGACGGCGGGGCAGGAGGCCAGTCCCTACCTCCCGGCCACCCGGCGCTTCCGGAACCCGGTCTACCTGCGGGTGTCCGAGGTACCCGGCGCCGGTGCCGTGGACCTGGAGGACGACGCCGGGCGGGCCCTCGGCGACGGCGAGCTGATCGACCGGGACGCGATCTGGGCACGCAAGCGCGAGGTGCTCCGCCGGGTCTTCGACGCCACCGGCCGCGACGACCCCGCCTTCCCCGACTGGTGGTGGCACGAGGGTCAGCCGCTGCAGGACTGGGCCACCTGGTGCGCCCTCGCCGACGTGCACGGACCCGACTGGCACACCTGGCCCGAGGAGCTGCGCGACCCGCGCAACCCGGCCGTGGGCGCGTTCGTCTCCGAGCACGAGCGCGACGTCGCCTTCCACGCCTGGCTGCAGTGGGCGCTGCACCTGCAGCTGTCGGCCGCCACCGAGGGCATGACCGTCATCCAGGACCTCCCGATCGGCGTCGCCGGCGGCGGCGCGGACGCCTGGACCTGGCAGGACGTGCTGGCCACCGGGGCGAGCGTGGGCGCGCCCCCGGACGCCTTCAACTCCCAGGGCCAGGACTGGGGCTCGCCGCCGCTGATCCCGTGGCAGCTGCGCGCGTCGGACTACGAACCGTTCATCCAGTCGATCCGCGCCACGATGGCCGGCGCCGGTGGGCTGCGCATCGACCACGTCATGGGCCTGTTCCGGCTGTGGTGGGTGCCGTCGGGCGGGAGCGCCGCGGACGGCGCCTACGTCCGGTACCCGGCCGAGGACCTGCTCGACATCGTCGCGCTGGAGAGCGCCCGCGCGCAGGCCGTCGTCGTCGGCGAGGACCTCGGCACCGTGGAGGAGGGCGTCCGCGAGGCGATGGCCGAGCACGGTGTCCTCAGCTACCGGCTGCTGTGGTTCGAGGAGGACGCCCCCGCCACCTGGCCGGCCGAGGCGATGGCCGCCATCACCACCCACGACCTGCCCACCGTGGCCGGCCTGTGGACCGGTGCCGACGTCGACGAGCAGCGCGAGCGCGGCACCGGGAGCGACGAGGAGCTCGAGCGTGGCCGGCGGTCGCTCCTGACCAGGATCTCCGGCGTCCGGGAGAACGCCACCCCGGAGACGGCGGTGGAGCGCGCGCACGAGCTGCTCGCGCAGGCGCCGTCCCTGCTGCTGTCGGCGACGCTGGAGGACGCCGTCGCCGAGCGTCGCCGGCCCAACATGCCCGGCACCACCGACCGTCCGAACTGGTCGCTGCCGCTGCCGGTCCTCGTCGAGGACCTGCCGGAGCACCCGCTGGTGCAGACGGTGGCCCGCACCCTCGCCGAGGGCGCCGCCCGGCGCGACTGAGGGTCGCGTCGGTCGAACGGGTGTTCGATCAGCGTGCCAGACTCTGCCCATGGCCGGCGGCATGCACCCAGGACGGTCGGGCGGTTCCCTCGGTGAGCGGGCCGCCCGGTCGGGGGTGACGCCGCCGGCGCCCGAGCCGTTCCGCCCGGCGGCCACGAGCCGCCGGGCGGAGGGCCGGGGCCGGCACTGCTGGGTGCACGACCCGCCGGGGGCACCCGGCGTGTGGCCGGGGCTGCTGGTCGAGTGGCGGCAGGCCGACGGCGGCTGGCTCGGCCGGGTCACCTACGCGGTCGCGGGGCCGCACGGTCCCGTGCTGGTCGAGGCGTGGGTGCCGGCGGCGCAGCTCGAACAACGCTGACGACCGGGTTACGGCCCGGGCTCCCTGGCTATGGCTCCCCGTGACGAGACATCCTGCGACGAAGCGGAGCACCGACATGAGCGAGCCCGACCGCCCCACCCTCGACGACGTCATGGAGACCACGGAGTCCGCCCCGCGGGACCGCCAGGCGCACGGCAAGGCCGATCCGCGACCGAACGACGACGAGCTGCAGCACCGCACCGAGCAGGAGCGGCAGCTGGTCGACTCCGACGACGCCGATCCCGCGGGGGCCGAACAGCACGCCGCGACCGACTGAGCGGTGCACCTGGCGGCCCGGGTGCCCCGCCTGTCGGTGGGCGACGTCGCCTGCTGGGTGCTGAAGTCGACCCGGCCGCCGGAGGCGATCGACCCCGGCTGGCCGGTCGGCGGCACCCGGGAGCTCACCCGCTGCGTGCGCCGCTCCTACCGGCTGGAGCTCATGCGCCCCGGGCAGAAGTGCCTGCTGTGGGTGAGCGGCCGCACCGACCCCGGGGTGCACGCCCTCGGCCGGCTGTCGGGTGGGCCCGAGGAGCAGGCCGACGGTCCGGTGGTCGCCGTCCGGCTCACCCGGCTCCCCTCGCCCGTGCCGCGGGCCGAGCTGCTCGCCGACCCCGCCGCCGCCGGCGCCGAGGTGCTGCGGATGCCGGCCGGCAGCAACCCGTCGTGGCTGGCGGCCGCCGAGTTCGCCGCCGTCCTCGCCCGGCTGCCCGAGGGCGCCTGACCGGCCTGGGACGATGGCGGGCGTGACTCCCTCCCGGTACCGCTGGGGCGCGCTCGCCTGGCTGCTGACCCTGCAGTTCTTCGTCGTCGAGGCCGTCGCCGCGCTGCAGGCCGACGGCTACTCCCGGGCCGACGACCTGGTCAGCGCCCTCGGTGCGGCCGGTTCGCCGGCGCACGTGCTGATGAACGCCTCCTTCATCGCGCAGGGGCTGCTCATCGGCGCCGGTGCGGTGCTGCTGCGCCCCGCTCTGGCCGGCACCGGCGGGCGGCTGGCGCCGGTGTTCCTCACCGCGGCGGCGGTCGGGGTCGCGCTGGTCGGGGTGTTCCCCCAGGGCGGGCAGGACGCGCTGCACGAGGCGGGCGCCGGCCTGTACCTGGTGGGCGGCGGGCTGGCGCTGATCGCCCTCGCCTACGCCGTCCGGCCCCGGTCGGAGGTCCTGGGGACGGGGCTGGCCGTGCTCGGCCTGGTCGGCACGGCGATGACGGTGTTCTTCGTCGCCGGCATCACCGGCCACCTCGGCGAGGGCGGCACCGAACGGGCCGCGGCCTACGTGCTGCCGATCGGGCTGGCGCTGGCCGGCGCCGGGCTGTGGCGGCTGGCCGGGCGGCCGGTGGCCGACGACCGGCCCACCCGGCGCGAGCTCCGCGAGCGGGAGCGGGCGGAGCGGGCCGACCGGGCCCGCGAACGCGACGCGGCCCTGGAGGCCGGGGTCCGCCCGCCCGGGCCGGCGCAGGCCGAGGAGCCCGACGAGGACTTCGACCCCGAGGACCCCTGGGCCCGCACGCAGCGCCGCGAGTGAACCGCGGTCAGCCGGTGGGCTCGACGCGCAGCACGTCGGTGACCGGACGCCGGCCGGAGTGCGGCGCCGCCTCGGCCGACGGGTACCCCATGCGCAGCAGCATCTGCGGGTAGCCGACCAGCGACAGCCGGCTGCGCAGCCGCGTCCGGGTGGACGGCCAGTCCAGCGCCTGGGTGAGCGGCGAGGCGGCCACCCCCTCGGCGGTCGCCTGCAGCAGCACCCGGCCCAGCGCCTGCCCGGCCAGCAACCACGCCGCCCGGTCATCGCTCGTGGTGCCCAGCAGGACGACGGTGGGCCGCTCGACCGCCGGCGGCGGCGCGCCGGCGTCCGCCTCCGGCAGGAAGCGCCCGTGCGGCTCGCGGGTGCCGACGACGAAGTCGCGGATCAGCCAGTTGGACGGCCGGGTGGCCGGGTCCTCGCTCGGGACGGCGTCGACGGGGACGCCGTCCGTCGCGCCGGGGTCGGTGCGCAGCCAGCGCTGCAGCTCGGCCACGTACTCGGGGTTTCGCTGCTCCATCTCCTCGGCGCGGGAGATGAGGAAGACGGTGGCGACCTCCTCCTCCGACTCGGTGATGGGCTTGACCCACACGCCCAGCCGGCCGGCCTCGGCCTGCAGCCGGTCGACCAGCCCGGCGGGGAGCGCCCGCGGCCGGAACGGGGCACGCTCGGTGTGCCGCCGGCCGATCGCCCCGGCGAGCGCGCGGTCCTCCGCCGTCACCTCGCGCGGCGCACCGAGACGCACGGTGGCCAGGTGGTCGCGGTCGGCGCCGGGCAGCAGCTCCACCTCACCGGCGTGGCCCGCGGCCCGCAGCGCGACCGCGGCGAACTCGACGGCCACCCCGCAGCTGATCACCTGCTGCCGGCCGCCGGGGTCGAGGACCGGCAGCGCCCGGTCGGGGTCGAGGTACACCTCCAGCCGGTCCGCGCGGGCGGTGAACCGCCAGGGCTGGGTGTTGTGGATCGACGGCGCCCGGATGGCGGCCTCGACCACCGCGGTCCAGCCCTGCTCGTCCATCTGCGCAGCCTCCGTCTCGCGGCACCGGCCCCCGGACGGGGCGGCCGCGTCCTGCCTACCCCATGACGCGCCGGTCGCACGACGTCGGCCCCTGCCGAGAGGATGGGGTCATGAGCGCCCCTGACCCCGCCGTCCGGACCCTGCGCGTGCTCGTCGGCTACGACGGCTCCCCCAGCGCGGTCAACGCCATCGAGGCGGCCGCCACCCTGGTGCCGTCGGCCCGTGCCTCGATCCTCAACCTGTGGGAGCCGCCGTTCACCTCCCCGGAGCTGCGCCAGCGGCTGGCCGGGCGGGCCTCGGGCCTGCAGGCCCTCGGTGACCTCCTGGAGAAGGAGGGTCGGGCCGAGGCCGAGCGGATGGCCGGCAACGGCGTCAAGCTGGCGCGCGCCGCCGGCTGGGAGGCCGACGGACTGGTCAAGCGCACCTTCGGCGGGGACGGGTACCAGTTCGCCCGGACGGCGGAGGAGCTCGGCGCCGACCTGGTCGTCGTGGGCTCCCGCGGGCTCGGCGGGGTGCGCGCCTCCCTGGGCAGCGTGTCCGAGCTGGTCGTGCACGTGAGCCCGGTGCCGGTGCTCGTCGTCCCCCACCCACTGACCACCGAGGAGTGGGCGGCGGCCGCCTCGGGACCGGTGCTGGTCGGCACGGACGGCTCGGCCGGCGCGCGGCGGGCGATCGACGCCGCGGCGGCGCTGTTCCCCGGCCGGCAGCAGCTGCTGGTCGCCGTCGCGGAGCCGGGTCCCGGTCCCGGGCCCGCGGCACCGGACGGCGCGGAGCTGCTCACGGTGCCGTGCTCGGGCCGGCCGGGCAGCGCCCGCGCCACCGCCGCCACGCTCGCCGAGACCGCCGCCGGTCGCCGTGCGGCCGTGGTCGCGGTGGGCAGCCGCGGTCGCTCCGCCAGCCGCGAGCTGCTGCTCGGCAGCGTGCCGCGGGCGCTGCTGCACTGCGCCCACCGGCCGGTGCTCGTGGTCCCGGCCGAGCCCGCACCGGCCGGCTGACCGCCGCCGGCGGATCCGCGCAGGTCAGCGGGCACGCACGCCCGTTCGTGCGACCTCGGGTTGGGGCCCGGGCGCACCCCTGCCGGCGGCTGCCCGCGAACGCGCCGCCCGACGACCCTTCCTCCGCACAGATCTCGGTCGCCCGACCGGGGTCAGGGTTGGACGACTGCGGAGAGTCCCCATGACCACAGCACGACCCCTCGCGGGCGGTCGCGGAAGCGGACGTGGAGCTGCGGCCCTTCCGCGTCGCGACTGCTCCTGAGCGCACGCACCCGGCGGGCTCGACGAGACCGGCGTGGGTGCCTGGAACACCACCCTCGACCCGGCTCCGGCGACCAACCTGGGCGTGATCTACATCATGTCCAGCAACGGTGACGTCGAGGGGCCTTTCACGGTCGAGGCCCGCTGACGCCGTCCCGGCCGGGCCCGCAGCGGGCCCGGCCGGGAGGTCGCACGAACTGGACACCTGCACGACCCGAGGGCCCGTCACCGCGAGGTGGCGGGCCCTCGGGCGTGCCCCCAACCCTAGCGGACCAGCTCGTTCCGGAAGTCGCCCCCGGATTGGGGGTCCTACGCCCCCCTCCTCACGGCTGCCTTCCCCCCACCCCGCCACGCGACTGTCTCCGCACGGCTTCGATCACCCGATCGGGGCATTCGCGGACAGCGGAGACCACCATGAGTCAGTCACGACCGACCCACATCGGCGGTCGCGGGGGCGGATCCGGAGCCACAGCTCCTTCCGCGTCGCGACTGCCCCGATCCACGAAGCGCGCAGGCCGCGTCGTCCTCAGCAGCGCGCTGGCGATCGCCTCTGCGACCGGCGGGCTCTTCCTGGCCCAGCCGGCCGGCGCGGCACCGCCCCCGGCCCCGCACAACATCGTGGTCTTCCCCAACCGCGACTTCGTCACCGTCGAGGGCTTCCAGAACCGCGTCGGCCAGACCGCGACCCTCGAGGTGCTCCGCGGCGGCGTCGTCGTCGGCTCGGCGCAGTCCGTGGTCGCGGCCGGTGACGTCGCCTTCGAGGTGAACCACCCCGGCGGTGCCTGCTGGGGCGCCGGGGCCGGCCCGGACCTCCAGGTGACCCCGGACATCCGCGCCGGCGACATGGTGCGGATCCGGTTCGGTGACACCGTGCTCGGCGACACGATCGTCCAGGACGCCGCCGTCGACGCCAGTGCCGTCCGCAGCGGCAACACCGTGACCGTCACCGGATACATCAAGGACGGCGTGAACCTGTCCCAGGTGGAGCAGCGGGTCATCAACCCCGACCTCAAGGACACCTCGGTCGGCCGCCGGGACGTCCGCGCGGTGCCGGGCGGTACCGGGGACACCGGCTACACGTCCAGCCTCGCCATCAACGACGCCGCCAACACCTTCACCGCGACCTACACCTTCACCGGTGCGGACGCCGCGACGGTCGCGGAGATGGTGGCGACCGGCGGCGGCGAGCGGTTCATGTCCTGGCAGGTGCAGGACACCGCCGGCAACCGGCAGGGCCTGACCATCGCCGAGTTCGGCGAGCTCGGCGGCCCCGGCATGGGCGGGTGCCCGGCCGGTCCCGTCGACGCCGTGGCGCCGGCCGGCTCGTTCTCGGCGGTGCGGAACGCGACCAACCCGGCCCAGATGGCGGTGAACTGGACCCCGGCGGCGGCCGTTCCCGACGCCCAGGCCGTCACCGGCTACAGCGTCGTGGCGATCGAGGCGGCCGCCGCGAACGCCCCGGCCGGCACGCCGCGCGTGCAGACCGGTGTCCGCCTCGGCGCCACCGCGTCGAGCGCGAACCTGACGCTGGACCCGGCCAAGCAGTACGACATCGAGGTCCGGTCGCTGGCCGGCCCCCGGATGAGCGAGGCGTTCGCGCCGGCCAACCCCGGCAGCACCCCGGGCACGCCAGGAACGGTGGACACCACGCCGCCGACGCTGACCACCACCCCGACCCTGAGCGCCACCGCGGTGCAGACCCGGACGGTCTCGGTGACCAGTGACGGCGACGTCTACTACACGACCGACGGCAGCGACCCGACGCTGGCCGACATGCCGTCGGCCACCGCCAAGCTGCTGAAGGCCGGCGAGACCATCCCGGTCACCACGGCCAACACCACGATCAAGCTGGCGGCCTTCGACGCGGCGGGGAACATCACCCGGCTCGAGGGTGTGGCCTCCCCGGCTCCGGCCGCCGCGGCCGCGATCCCGCAGGGCGTCACGGTCGACAGCGTCGTGCCGGCGGGTCCGAGTGCCACGGCCCCGCAGGGCGCGGTCAACCTGAGCTGGACCGCCGTCCAGGACGCCACGGACTACCGCGTCCAGGTCTGGACCGTGGCCGGCACGGGCTCCACCGCGACCGTCACGCGGGCGGCCCAGTTCGACAAGGTCGTGACCACGCCGAGCGCGGAGATCACCAACCTGCCGAAGAACGCCGACGGGCAGCGCTACCGGTTCCGGGTCGCCTCCAGGACGCCGGCCGCCACCACGTACTCGGCCAACTCCGCCAACGTGGACGCGACCGTCACCGGGGACGCCGTCACCATCGAGCTGGCCGCCTACCGGACGGGCAATGAGTTCCGCCTCGGCGGCAGCGCCTCGATGGTGACCAACGGGGCCGGCCAGCCGGTCACGATCACGGTGTACCGGTCCAACACCGCCGGCACCGCACCGGGTACGGCGATCGCCGGCGCGACGGCCCCGGTCACGGCCCTGGTCGCTCCCGAGGTCGGTGGCGAGTGGGAGCTCCGCCTGGCGCCCCCGCCCGCCAACCCGGGCCGGGTCTGGATCAAGTCCAGCGAGGGCGGCATCGCCGGTCCGTTCGACGTCACCGTCCAGTGACCCACCCCGGGCGGCCTCGCCAGGGGTGACCCCGCCCGGCGAACACCGCAACTGAACACCCCAAGGGCCCGTCACCAGCCGGTGGCGGGCCCTCGGGCCCTTGCCAGACGCCGGTCCGCGTGCTCGCACACCCTCGGATTGGGGGATCCGGCTCCCCCCCTCGAAGGCTGCCCTCACCTGCGCCGCCTCGACAGGCTTACCGCAACGTCCCGGCGAACGCTCGTGGACGGGGGGCCCGACGCACGACACCTGGAGGGGACGGCCATGAGCCTGACGCAACGACGCCCGAGCACGACCGAGCACGGACGGGGATCGCCACTCGGCCGGCGCGTGGTCGCCGGCCTCGCGGCGCTGGTCGTGCCGGTGAGCATGGCGACGGTGGCGACGGCGGCGACCGAGATCACGGTCAAGAACCCCGGCCAGCTCGTGCAGGCCGGTCCGGTCGACGCCAGTCACGGGTTCCCCACCTGGTACGAGGACAAGAGCGGCGTGCGGCTCGAGCCCTGCCTCGACCACACCAACCCGCTCTGCGGCATCCCGGCCGACGAGGTGCCCAATCCCTCGGCGCCGGTCTCCTTCCCGAACAACTTCCCGGGCGAGTTCTTCTACCAGCTCGTCGAGGCCGAGCTGCCGCTGCGCGGCGGCGGCACCGCCTCGCTCGTCCTGGGTCTCGAGGGCGCCTGGCTCAACGAGGTGGTCAACCCCGGCGAGCAGACCGTCTTCGCCCGGGTCCGGGTGGACGTCGACGACGCCGCCCCGGGCACGACCTTCCGCTTCAAGCACCCCTTCGGTGAGCTGACCGTCGACACCGACGCCACCGGCCGCGGCCGCTTCGTCCAGGACGTCTCGCCGGCGCTGGGCAACTTCGACACCCCGCTGGCCGGCAACCTCGGCCCGTTCCTCAAGTGGCGGCCCGGCGTCCTCCCGGCCCCGCCCGCGGGCTACCTCGGCAACCCGGACGTCCTGCACCAGGTCACCGGCAGCCCCACCGGCTTCAACCGGTTCACCGCCTGGCAGGGCTCCCTCCAGGAGGGCACCACCGACCTGTTCAGCATCACCGGCAAGGTCGCGGTGAACACCGGCCTCAAGGTCGACCTGGCCGCGGTCAACGGCACCCACCTCGACGTCTTCACCACCAGCAAGGGCAGCGCGCTGGAGGTCGTCGGCCAGGACGGCCGGTTCGCCACCACCCCCATGGAGCACGACCCGGGCTCCGACCGGTTCTACGTCCGCATCCCGCTGCAGAGCGGGGCGACCGCGCCGACCGAGGTGACCGTCCGCAATCTGAGCGACAAGCCGGTCAGCTCGAGCACGTACAAGATCAACGGCGTGTCCGTGAGCCAGGCGACCTACGACGGGACGAACCTCACCGTCGCGGCCTCGGCCGTCGCCCCGGCGTCCTATCCCCTGACCGTGGTCGGGATCGGGACGCTCGACTCGGCCGCGGCGAAGACCTTCGCGATCTCCGCGCCTCCGGCGACGGTGACGGTCAAGGACGCCAGCGGCGCCACCGGGACCATGCGGGTGAGCATCACCGACGGCCCGGCCAGCCCCGGCGGCACCCCGCCGACCGACCCCGGCCCCGACCCCGGTCCGGTGACCGACCCGGGTGGCGGCGGCGGCACGGAGACCCCTGCCACCGTGCCGGGTGCCCCGACGCTGGGCGCCGTGACGGCCGGCAACGCCTCCGCGGTCGTCAACTGGACCGCACCGGCCAGCGACGGCGGCTCGGCTGTCACCGGGTACCGCATCACGGCGGTCCCGGTGGCACCGGCCGACAACCCCGGCGCCGTCCTGCCTCCCACGGTGACCGCGAACGCCGGGGCCACCGCCACCACGGTGACGCTGACCACCCTGGTCAACGGCCAGCGGTACAACGTCCGCGTCCGGGCGATCAACTCGGCCGGCGTCGGCGACGGGTCGCTGGGCAAGGCGGTGACCCCCACCGCCTGACCGCACTCCCGGACCGAGGGCCCGTCACCGGTCGGTGGCGGGCCCTCGGTCTGTGCGGAGCCCCGCAGATTGGGGGGCGGGAGACCCCACGGACGTGACTGCCCAGGTCGGAGCCGACACGACAGGCTCATCCCATCGCGGGCCAGGAGGCCCTCACGAAGCCGGGGGGCGACGAGAGATGCAGCACGACGACACGACCGCGGGGGTGTGCCCGTTCAGCGGCGCGACCGCCGGACCGGCCGGCGGGGTGAGCCGGCGCGGGTTCCTCACCACCGCGCTCACCGCGGCGATGGTGCCCGCCGTCGGCGGGATCGGGGCCACCGCCCTGGCCGCCGAGGAGGTGCCGGCGGACGGGACGACGGCGCCCGCGCCGACCGCACCGGCCGAGACGGCCGCCCACGCGGTGGGCGACCCCCGCGGCGCCCAGATCGCAGCCCAGGCGGGGCGGACCAAGCGCGCCCGGTTCGGCCTCCTGTTCCCGCAGCTGCCGGCGTACGCGCCCGCCGACGGGCTGCTGCGCTGGCTGGCCGAGGACATGAACGACGGCAAGGCGCCGCTCTCCGACGTCAAGGACAGCGACCTCGCGTTCGACAACCCGGGCATCCCGGCCGGCTACATCTACTTCGGCCAGTTCGTCGACCACGACATGACGCTGGACAAGACGCCGCTGACCCAGCGGCTGCAGGACCCGCTGGCGATGGTCAACTACGACAGCCCGCGGTTCGACCTCGGCAGCGTCTACGGCAAGGGCATCAGCGGCAGCCCCGAGCTGTACGACCCCGCCCGCCCGGGCTACCTGAAGGTCAACCCGCACGACGACATCGTCGACCTCCCTCGGGACGAGGTCGGTGCCGCCTACCTCGGCGACCCGCGCAACGACGAGAACCTCATCGTCGCCCAGCTGCACACGGTCTTCATCCGGCTGCACAACAAGCTGATGGACCAGGGCAACTCCTTCGCCCAGGCCCGGAAGCTGTGCCGCTGGCACTTCCAGTGGCTGATCGTCAACGACTACCTGCCGCGCATCGTCGGTCAGGACGTGGTCAACAGCCTCATCAAGCGCGACGGCACGGGGCCGATCAAGTTCGTCGGCACGTTCTACAAGCCGGAGGACACCGCGCGCCCTTACATGCCCGTCGAGTACTCCGGCGCCGCCTACCGCTTCGGCCACAGCATGATCCGGGCCGAGTACGAGGTGCAGGACGGCCACACCGTGCCGATCTTCGGCAAGGACGGCTTCGAGGACCTGCGCGGCAACCGGCCGCACCCGCAGAACCTCTGGATCGACTGGAACTACTTCTTCGACATCCCCGGCCTCGAGCCGCCGGACGACCGCAACATGGCCCGGCTCATCGACACAGACATCTCCCTGCCGCTCTACACGCTGCCGCCGACCGTCGTGGCCCCGACCGACAAGGCGATCGTGGCGCTCGCCGAGCGGAACCTGATCCGCGGCAAGCGGCTGGGCCTGCCCTGCGGCCAGGACGTCGCCACCGCCATGGGCATCACCCCGCTCACCAACGCCCAGCTGGGGCTCAAGCAGCCGGGCTGGGAGGGCAAGGCGCCGCTCTGGTACTACGTCCTCAAGGAGGCCGAGCTCGTCAACAAGGGGGCGAAGCTCGGCCCCGTCGGCGGCCGGCTGGTCGCCGAGGTCATCCTCAACATGATCGCGATGGACCCCGAGTCGTACTTCACCCTCAAGCCCGGCTTCCAGTGGAAGCAGAAGCTCGGCATGGGCGACCTCATCCTCCTGGCCGGCGCGCTGGACCCCCGCTCGCGCATCGTGCAGCCCGAGGACGCGGAGGTCGGCGCCCTGCCGCTCCCGGCCGACGAGCAGATCAACCCGGAGGCGACCACCCCGGTCGACTCCGCCACGCTCCTCGAGGGCGCCGACCAGGCCGGTACGGGCACCCCGACAGCCCCGGGTGCGCCGAGCATCGGCGCGCTGACGCCCGGGAACGCCTCGGCGACGTTGACCTGGCGCCGGCCGGACAGCGACGGCGGCTCCCCCATCACCGGCTACCGGATCTCGGCGGTCCCGGTGACCGGCGGCACCGCCGTCGGGATGAGCGTCGGGGCCACGGCCATCGAGGCCACGGTGACCGGGCTGGTCAACGGGACCGCCTACAACGTGCGGGTCCGGGCGCTCAACGCCGTGGGCATCGGCGAGGGATCGCCGGGCAAGCAGGTCACGCCGTCCGGCTGAGGACCCCGCCTGCCCTCGACACCGGTCAGGCCGCCGCCCCGGCCTCCTGCGGCACCGCCGCGGGACGCCGGGGCCGGCCCCGGCGGCGGGACAGCGCGACGCCGGCCAGGCACACCGCACCCCCGGCGACGGCCAGGGCGGGCGGCACCTCGTCCAGCAGCAGCCAGCCCAGCAGGATCACCAGAGGCGGGACCAGGTAGGTCGTCACCCCGAGCTGCCCGGCGTCCATGCGGGCCAGCGCGTACGCCCAGGTGCTGAACGCCAGCGCGGTCGGGACCACGCCCAGGTAGACCATCCCGGCCACGGACGCCGCCGGTGCCGTGCCCAGCTCGCCCGCGAGCGCCCCGGCCCACGGCAGGCAGCACACCGCACCGGTCGCGCACGCGGTGAAGGTGACCTGCAGCGGCGGGAGCCGGCGCAGCACCGGCTTCTGGGCGACCACCCCGGCCGCGTACGTGACGGCCGCGACCAGGCAGAACGCGACGCCCAGCACGTCGGCGTCCGCACCCCGGGTGGCCAGCCCGATCAGCAGCACGCCGGCGAAGGCGACCGCGATGCCGGCGACCAGCCGGCGCGGGAACCCCTCCCCGAGCAGCAGCCCGGCGAAGACCGCGATGAGGATCGGCCCGATGTTGACCAGCATCGCCGTCGTGCCGGCGTCCAGGTGCTGCTCCGCCGCGTTGAGCGCGACGTTGTAGACGCCGAACCAGCCGATCCCGCAGACCGCGAGCAGCCCCCACTCGCGGCGGGTCGGCGGGACCCAGCGCTGCCGCGAGGCGGCCAGCAGGACGGCGAGGGTCACCGTGCCGACGGCCAGCCGGCCCAGCGCCAGCGCACCCGGCGAGAGGTCGGCGCCCACACCGCGGATGCCGACGAACGCCGAGGCCCAGGCCAGCAGGGTGACCGCGACGGCGGCGAGGACGGGGAGGGCGGTGCGGGGGGACGGCGTCTGGAGGTTCGGCACACCGGGACCCTAGGCAGCGCCACCGACACCGCACCGGCGGGAATCCGACGTCGTCCTCCCCGCTGCGGGATCCGGCAGGAACGCTGCGGTTCAGCCGCGCAGGTGCTCCTGGTAGGTGCGGTGCCCGCGGGCGCCACCGGTGGGCAGCGCGGCGCCGTCCCGGAACGCCGCCGACAGCCGCCCGGGCACCGGGGTGGCCACCACGCGGGCACCGGGCTCGCGGGCCGCCGCCCACGCCCGCGCCATCTCAGCGGCGGTGAGCTCCTCGGGCCCGCTGAACTCCACGACGTCCCCCGACACCGCCCCGGTCGCGACCGTGGCGGTGTACGCGGCCGCCTCCCCGACGTCCACCGGCTGGGCCCGCCAGCCCATCGGCACCGGCAGCAACGGACCCCGGCGGGCCGTGCCCAGCAGCTCGTCGACGAGGTCGTGGAACTGGGTGATCCGCAGCAGGGTGACCGGCAGGCCCGAGCCCAGCAGCACCTGCTCGGCGGCGAACTTGGCGTGGTAGTAGCCGTAGGGGATGCGGTCGACGCCGACGATCGACACGAAGACCAGGTGCCGCAGCCGTTCGCGGTCGACGGCCTGCACCAGCCGCCGGGTGCCGGCGACGTCGGCCTGCCAGTAGTCCCCCCGCGCGTCGCTGGCCGCGTGCACGACGACCTCCGCGCCGGCCAGCGCCGCGGGCAGGTCGCGGCCGGTGGCGAGGTCCCCCCGCACACCGCCCGGGCCGGTGCCCCGGCGCGACATCTGGCGCACCCGGTGTCCCGTCCCCTGCAGCTGGTCGACCACTCTCCGGCCGAGTCGCCCGGTTCCTCCGGTGACGAGAACGTCCATGGCCCCAGTCTGGCCGGACCGGTCCGTCTCTCGCGCGCACCGGCGCGCCGCGGGCCGTGTCATCTCACATGCGAGATAGCGTCTCCTCCCGTGACGGCCATCGACACTCCCCCGACCGATGCGGCGCCCCCGGACACCGCAATGCGGCGGATCGGCCTGCTGGTCCGCGACGCCCGGCGGCACCGCGGGCTCACCCAGCTCCAGCTCGCCGAGCGGCTGGGCACCAGCCAGAGCGCCATCGCGCGGATCGAGCAGGGCGGCCAGAACCTGACCCTCGAGCTGCTGGGCCGGCTCTCCGAGGCCCTCGAGCGCGAGCTGTTCACCGTCGGCCCCTCCGGGCCCACCCACCTGCGGGTCACCGGCGGCACGCCGCTGCGCGGCAGCGTCGCGGTCAAGTCGTCCAAGAACGCCGCGGTCGCCCTGCTGTGCGCGGCCCTGCTGAACCGCGGCCGGACGACGCTGCGCAACGTGGCCCGCATCGTCGAGGTCGAGCGGATCCTCGACGTGCTGCGCTCCATCGGTGTCGCGGCGACCTGGGACGTGACCGGCCGCGACCTCACCCTCGTCGTCCCCGACGAGCTGGACCTGGCCGGCATCGACGCCGACGCCGCCCGCCGGACCCGCAGCATCATCATGTTCCTCGGCCCGCTGCTGCACCGGGCCCGGCAGTTCGACCTGCCCTACGCCGGCGGCTGCGACCTGGGCACCCGCACGGTCGAGCCGCACATGATCGCGCTGCGCCCCTTCGGCCTGGAGGTCGAGGCGCGGGCCGGCGAGTACCACGCGACGGTCACCGAGCCGACCAGCGCCGGCCGCACGATCGTGCTGACCGAGCGGGGCGACACCGTCACCGAGAACGCGCTGCTGGCCGCCGCCCGCGCCGACGGGACGACGACGATCCGCAACGCCAGCTCCAACTACATGGTCCAGGACCTCTGCCTGTACCTGCAGCTGCTCGGCGTCGACATCGAGGGCCTGGGCTCCACGACGCTGACCGTCCACGGGCGGCCGGAGCTCGACGCCGACGTCGACTACACCATCAGCGAGGACCCGGTCGAGGCGATGAGCCTGCTGACCGCGGGCATCGTCACCGGCTCGGAGCTCACCGTCCGCCGGGCGCCGATCGAGTTCCTGGAGATCGAGCTGGCCGTCCTCACCGAGATGGGCCTGCGCTACTCGCTGTCGCCGGAGTACCGGGCCGACAACGGGCACACCCGGCTGGCCGACGTGACCCTCCACCCGTCGGAGCTCAAGGCGCCGATCGACAAGATCCACCCGATGCCGTTCCCGGGCCTCAACATCGACAACCTGCCGTTCTTCGCCGTCATCGCGGCCGCCGCCACCGGCGCGACGCTGATCCACGACTGGGTCTACGACAACCGGGCGATCCACCTCTCCGACCTGACCCGGCTCGGCGCCGACGTCCGGCTGCTGGACCCGCACCGGGTGCTGATCACCGGGCCGACCCGGTGGTCCAGCGCCGAGGTGGTCTGCCCGCCGGCGCTGCGCCCGGCGGTCTGCATCCTCCTGGCCATGCTCGCGGCCAAGGGGACGTCGGTGCTGCGCAACGTCGACATCATCGCCCGCGGCTACGAGCAGCTGTACGAGCGCCTGGTGGAGATGGGCGCCCAGATCGAGGTCTTCCGCGACTGAGAAAGGACCCGACCTCGACCTTCACCTCTCCTGGTCGGCGGGGCGGATCAGCACCTCGTTGACCGCGACGTGCGGCGGCTGGGTGACCACGTAGAGGACGGCGCGGGCGATGTCCTCGGGGCGCAGCGCCGTCATCTCCGCGTGCATCCGCTCCGAGGCCGCCTTCGCCTCCGGCTGGGTGATGTGCGAGTTGAGCTCGGTCGTGACGGCGCCCGGCTCCACCAGCGAGACGCGCACGCCGCGGGTGGTCACCTCCTGGCGCAGCGACTCGCTGAAGGCGTTCACCGCCCACTTGCTCGCGTTGTAGACGCCGGCGCCCTTGCGGGCCGTCCGCCCGGCGACGCTGGAGACGTTCACGACGTCGCCGGAGCCCTGCTCGAGCATGCCGTCGATCGCGGCATGGGTCGTGTACATGAGCCCGAGGACGTTGGTGGAGATCATCCGCCGCCAGTCCTCGGGGTCGGCGCCGACGATGGTGCCCAGCAGCATCACGCCGGCGTTGTTGACCAGGACGTCGAGGCCGCCGAGCTCCTCCCGGGTGCGCCGGACGGCGTCGCGGCAGGACGCCTCGTCGGTGACGTCGAGGTCCACCGCCAGCACGCGCCCGCCGCCGTCGCGCAGCTTCCTCGACAGCGCCTCGAGCCGGTCGCGGCGGCGGGCGCCGATCGCCACGGCAGCGCCGGCCTCGGCCAGCGCGACGGCGGTCGCCTCGCCGATGCCCGACGACGCGCCGGTGACCAGCGCGACCTTCCCCGACAGCGGACCGGGAGCCTGGGTCATGCGTTCCTCCTCGCGGGCCGCCGGGTGCGGCCTCGCCCCCAGCCTGGCCGATCCGGCCGGGTCCGGCGCGGAGGGGGTCAGGCCAGGCGGACCCCGAAGCCGCGGACGGCCAGCCGGAGGAGGACCGGGCCGGGCCGCAGCAGGTCGGCCACGCGGTCGGCGGAGACGGCCTCCAGCTCGGCGACCCGCCGGGCGTAGGCGTCCGGCCCGCACCGGCGCGCCGTGTCCAGCCGCCCGGCGTTGGCCCACACCTTGCGCCGCGACTCCCGGAGGAAGACGTGGCTGGCGGTCCGGTTGGCCGGCGCCAGCAGCCGGTCCAGGGCGCTCCGCCGGCCGCCGGCGCGGTGCAGCACGGCGTCCTCCGCGGCGATGCGGGAGGCGAGCACCCCGTCGATGCGCTCGTGGTCGCGCCGGCGGCGCGCGCGGACCGCGGGGTCGTCGAAGTCGGCGGGCGGGATCACCCGGACCAGCGACTGCGGCAGGTCGAAGTTGATGTGCGCGTTCATGCCGAGCAGCACGTGCGCCTCCGGCGCCAGGTCGCGCCGGGCGCCGAAGGCCAGCCGCCACGGCCGCGCCGGGGCGGCCGGGTCCCGGCGGTGCGCGGCGAGGGCGTCGAGGTAGAGCTCGGCGAAGTCGACGTCCCAGTCGGTCACCCAGGCGGGATCCTCGAACCGGCCGTCGTCGATGGCGGCGCCCACGGCGACCGTCGTCCGCAGGTAGGTGCCGAGGAAGAAGCGCGCCGGGTCGCGGGCCGCCTGCAGGGACGCCAGCACCTCCCTCATCCGGGCCACCAGCGCGTCCACACCTCTCCCCACGCGCGCCGCCCTCCCCGGGTTCAGATGAGCGCGTCGAGGCCCTCGTCGGGCGGCAGGGACAGCGCGGCGTCCACCGGGGGCCGGTGCGGCTGGTCGAGGCCCCGCATGCGGGCCGCGTGCAGCGCCAGCAGCAGGTTCAACCGCAGGGTGGGGTCGGAGGTGAAGGGCCCCAGCAGCCGCTCCAGCTTGCCGATCCGGTAACGCATCGTGTTGTAGTGGAAGTGCAGCCGGCGCGCGGACTCCGCGACGTTGAGATTGGTCTCCAGCAGCACCCGGAGCGTCTCCCGGAGGTCGGCCGAGTCGGGGTCGGTGGCGTCGGCGAGGGTCCCGAGCACCTCGTCGACGTAGTTGCGCAGCTCGGTGCTGTCGGGGATGAGGGACAGCAGCCGGAAGACGCCGAGCTGGTCGAAGTGCGTGACCGCCTGCGTGCCGTGGATCTCCTGGCCGACGGCGAGCGCGCGCTGCGCCTGCTGGTGGGCCTCGCCCAGCGCGGAGAGGGACCCGGCCGGCCGGCCGATCCCCGTGCCGAGCACGCGGCCCACGCGGCGCACCCGCGCGTTGACCCGCGAGGTCACCGCCGAGACCAGCGAGCTCAGCTCCTCCGGCGTCCGGCCGTCGAGCGGGAGCACGGTGACGATCTCGGTGGACAGCCCGGCGACCGCCGCGCCGGACACCTCCGCCTCCAGCGCACCCCGCCAGCCGTCGGCCAGCCGGTCGAGGACGTCGAGGGCGCGGGTGGGGTCGGCCTGCGGGTCGGCGGCGGTCTCGGTGGCCGTCACCAGGACGACGACGGGGCCGTCCAGCCGCCAGCCGAACGAGCGGGTCTGGGCCAGCGCCCGCTCGGTGTGCCGCAGCGACCCGGCGACCAGGCGCCGCACGAGGTCGCCCTGGAAGCGCAGCTCCACGGAGTGCACGGCCTGCTGGCGGATCACCGACAGCGCCGAGACGACGGCCGCCCGCTCCAGCACGCCGCCGGCTCCGACGATCATCGGGCCGGTCCGGTGCACGGCGACCAGCCACCCGTGCCGCTGGTCGCCGGCCATGATCGGCGCGACCGCGTACTCCCCCACCCCACCGGGCAGCTCGTGGTGCCCGGGGACCAGCAGGATGCCGTCGGCCGGGGAGAGGTCGGCGTCGGCGAGCACGTCGGCGGGGGTGACGACGGTCTGGTCGGCACGGACGCCGGAGAGCCGGCGGGACGGCGCCATGGTGGCGAGCTCGTCCTCGGCCTCGGCGTCCAGGAGCCACAGCCAGTCGCTGATCTCCTCGACGTCCTCGGCCGGGCCGGCGGAGGTGGCGATCTCGCGGTCGGGGCCCAGCCCCAGGACGGCCGCGCCCTCGAGGAACACGGCCAGCTGCTCGGTCACCTCGGCCAGGCCGCCGCCGCTGAGCGCCACGTCGATGAACTGGTCGTGCATGCGCCACGAGAGCGCCAGCGCCTCGCCCTGCTTCCCGACGACGGCGCCGAGCACCTCGGACACCGCCTCGTCCATCCGGGCGGTCGCCGGCAGGGCGAGCACCGGGAAGGCGCGGCGGTCGGCCTCGGCGAGGACCTCGTCGGGCACCGGGGAGGGCCCCTCGGTGCGCCGGAAGGCCAGGCCCGCGCTGCCCATCGAGTCCAGCCGCTCCACGAGCGCGCGGCAGTTGGCGGCGTCGGCCGGGGGCAGCCGCGCGCCGAGGACCACGAGGACGTCGGGGCCGGCCACGGCCAGCGGCTCGGCGGGGTCGTCGACGACCATGTGCCGCAGCACGCGGGCCAGCCCACCGGCCCCCGCCACGACCTCCGTGCCGGTCAACCCGGGCAGCTGGAGGGCCTCCTCGAGGGTCAGCCCCATGCGCTCCTGCCACGGGCTCCGCTCGCCGCGGTTCCCGACCACGGTCGTCTCCACGGAGGACCACTGGCGACGAATCGACAGTGCGCCGTCACCCTGAGTAGACCTAGTGAGTGAAGTGTCACCCTGGGTCATGACACCCACCCTCCCCGCAAATGATGCACATGGCACTACCACGGCACCCTGTCAGGAGTGCCTGGACCAACGACCCCATTCTTGGCGACTTCCGCCATACAGGGCCATGCGACGCGCCGCTTAGGTTCGAGACCCGGACCACTCCGCCCGCTGGATGGTAGGCCGGACACCGAGCCACGGTGCCGCCAGTCCCTCCGGCCCGGAGCAACGGGCCCGGGCGGGGGGCCTCGAGCCGACGGTGCCTCTCGTTGCATCCAGGTGAAGAGGCCGCCATGCGCACCATCGACGAGACCGCCGGCCAGGGCGGAAGCCGCCCCGGCGCCCCGACGTCCGCCCGCAGCCAGGCCGCACGGGCCGGCGTCCCGACCATCCCTCTCCCCCGCGAACAGGCACAGGCCACCGCCCGCACCGCTCCCCCGGCGCGCCCCGCGACCGCCGTCCCCGCCTCGGCGAGCACGGGAGTCGCCGACCTCCTCCGCGGCCCGGTCCGCCCGGCCCGCGTCCTCATGAGCGTGCCCGCCGCGGTCTACCTGCACGTGCCCACCGAGCGCGGCGGCGAGGTGGTCGGCGTGCTCACCAGCGACGCAGCCCGGCTGCCGCTGGCCTGCGTCCTCTTCCGCCCCAGCAACGGCCGCCCGCTGGTGGCCCTGCCCAGCGACGCGCCCGCCGACGTCGGTGGCGGGCGGATCGTCGTCGGTGACCTCGCGGTCAGCGCCGCCGCCTGGTGGGACCCCCGGCCCCGGCTGCCCAGCCCCCGCCCGGCACTGCTGCCCGAGGGTGTCCGGCAGCTGCGCAACGCCCTGTACGGCGAGGGTGTCCCGCACAGCGCCTTCACCCTGCCCGGTCTCCCGGCCGGCCCCGGCGGTCCCCTGGCCGCGCTGCGCGGCGCGGTCCGGCGGGCCGACCTCGACGCCGCGCTGCGCACGGCCGCCCGGCTGGTCGGTCTCGGTCCCGGCCTCACCCCGGCCGGCGACGACGTGATGGCCGGGACGATGGCCGGCCTCGTGCTGCTGGGGCACCCGGCCGCCGAGCGGTTCGCCGCCGGCGTCTACGCCCTCGCCGCGGGCCGGACCACCGAGCTGTCCCGGGCGCTGCTGCGCCACGCCGCGGCCGGCCGGGTCAGCGGCGAGTACGCCGCGGTGCTGCACGGCCTGGTCGGCGAGCGGCCGCTCGCCCCGGCCATCGCCGGCCTGCTGGCCACCGGTTCGACCAGCGGCCGGGCCATGGCCCTGGGCCTGTGCACCGCGATCGACCTCGTCGACCGGACGACCCGCAACCGCTGAGCCCACCGGAACGAGAGCCCCCGTCCAACCGGACGGGGGCTCTCGTCACTGGGACACGGCACGTGTGGCCGTGGTGCGATCCGGAGGATCGCAGTGTCACAGCCGGCAGGCGTGGATGCTCGTGACGAGGATGGCGCGGGCGCCGAGCTCCCAGAGCTCGTCCATCACCCGGTTCGTGTCGGTCTGCGCGACCATCGCCCGCACCGCCGACCAGCCCTCCGTCTGCAGCGGGCTGACCGTCGGCCCCTCCAGGCCGGGCGTCAGCGCGGTCGCCTTCTCCAGCAGCTCGTTGGGGCAGTCGTAGTCGAGCATCACGTACTGGCGGGCCACGAGGACACCGCGCAGCCGGCGGCGCAGCTGGGCGACCGCCGGGATCTCCTCCGCGCCGGCGCGCCGCACGAGGATCGCCTCGCTGGTCAGCACCGGCTCCCCGATGATGTGCAGCCCCGCGGCGCGCAGCGTGGTCCCGGTCTCCACGACGTCGCAGACGGCGTCGGCGACGCCGAGCCGGCAGGCGGTCTCCACCGCGCCGTCGAGCTTGACGACGCCGGCGTGGATGCCCTGCTCGTCGAGGAAGCGACGCAGCAGCACCGGGTAGGCGGTGGCGATGCGCTTGCCGGCCAGCTGCTCGACGGTCTCGACCGCGGACTCCACCGGGGCTGCGAACCGGAAGGAGGACCGGCCGAAGCCCAGCGGCATGACCTCCACCGCGGCGGCGCCCTCGCCGTCGGCGGGGGCGGTCTCGAGCAGCATGTCGCGGCCGGTGATGCCGACGTCGAGGGTGCCGGCGGCCACGTACACGGCGATGTCGCGCGGGCGCAGGTAGAAGAACTCGGTGTCGCTGTCGGGGTCGTAGACGGCGAGGTCCTTGGTGCTCCGCCGCTGCCGGTAGCCGCTCTCGGCGAGCATCTCGGCCGCGGGCTCGCTCAGGACGCCCTTGTTGGGCACGGCGATGCGCAGCACGGGGCCAACTCCTTCTCGGTCGGCCCTCGGGCAGGGACCCGCGGCGCGCGCAGCGTGTCGTGGGGGGCCCGAGGGTCCTTCTTCAGAGGTGAGCGTAGACGTCGTCCAGCGACAGCCCTCGGGCCAGCATGAGCACCTGGACCCGGTAGAGCAGTTGGCTGATCTCCTCCGCCGTCCGCTGCTCGTCCTCGTGCTCGGCCGCCATCCACGACTCGGCCGCCTCCTCGACGACCTTCTTGCCCGCGGCGTGCACGCCGTCGCGGACCGCCGTCACCGTGCCGGAGCCCGGGTCGCCGGCGGCGACCTTCGCCGACAGCTCGGCGAACAGCGAGTCGAAGGTCTTCACGCGCGACTCCCGTCGGTCGGTCGGATGGTGAAGCCGGTCGGCCGCGAGGGGCCACGGACCTGCCGCAGCGTCAGGGCGGTGGCCAGCGCGGCGACGGCCGCCTCCCAGCCCTTGTCCTCCGCGGACCCGGGCAGCCCGGCGCGGTCGCGCGCCTGCTCCTCGGTGTCGCAGGTCAGCACGCCGTTGCCGACCGGCTTGCCGGCGTCGAGCGCCACCCGCGTGAGCCCGGCGGTGACCGCGTCGCAGACGTACTCGAAGTGCGGGGTGCCGCCGCGGATGACCACACCGAGCGCGACGACGGCGTCGTGCCGCTCGGCCAGCGCCTGCGCGACCACCGGCAGCTCGACGGCCCCCGGCGCCCGCACGACGGTCGGCCCGGCGATCCCGCACGCCTCCGCCGCCGCGACCGCCCGGTCGAGCAGCGAGCCGGTGATCTCGGCGTGCCAGGTGGTCGCGACGATGCCGAGGGTCATCCCCGCGGCGTCGACCGCCTCCACCTCCGGCGCCCCCTGACCACTCACAGCTGCTGCTCCACCTGGTGCAGCGGCACGTCGGTGCCGGGGACGGTGGGGGTGTCCGCGGGGCCGGACTCGGTCTCCGGCTCGATGATGTCGAGCAGGTGGCCCATCCGGTCGCGCTTGGTCCGCAGGTAGGCCAGGTTCTCCGCGGTCACGTGGCTGGGTAGGGGCACCCGGCCGGTGATCTTCAGGCCGTAGCCCTCCAGCCCGGCCCGCTTGGCCGGGTTGTTGGTGAGCAGCCGCATGGTGTGCACCCCGAGGTCGACGAGGATCTGCGCGCCGGTGCCGTAGTCGCGGGCGTCGGCAGGCAGGCCGAGGTCGAGGTTGGCGTCGACGGTGTCCACGCCGGCGTCCTGCAGCTGGTAGGCCTGCAGCTTGTGCAGCAGGCCGATCCCCCGGCCCTCGTGCCCGCGGATGTAGAGGACGACGCCGCGGCCCTCCTGGGCCACCGCGGCCAGCGCGGCCTGCAGCTGCGGGCCGCAGTCGCAGCGCAGCGAGCCGAAGACGTCGCCGGTGAGGCACTCGGAGTGCACGCGGACGAGGACGTCCTCGCCGTCGGAGATGTCGCCGTAGACGAACGCGACGTGCTCGCGCTCGTCGTAGGAGCTGCGGTAGCCCACGGCGGTGAAGGTGCCGGGGGCCAGCGGCACGGTGGCCTCGGCGACCCGCTCGACCAGCTTGTCGAAGCGCTTGCGGTAGGCGATCAGGTCGGCGATCGACACCAGGCTGAGGCCGTGCTCGTCGGCGAAGACCCGCAACTCCTCGCCGCGCGCCATGCCGGTCGGGTCCTTCTCGCTGACCAGCTCGCACAGCGTGCCCGAGGGCCGCAGGCCGGCCAGCACCGCCAGGTCGACGGCGGCCTCGGTGTGCCCGGGCCGGCGGAGCACCCCGCCGTCCTTGGCGCGCAGCGGCACGATGTGGCCGGGCCGCGCCAGGTCGGCGGAGTTGGTCTCGCGGTCGGCGAGCAGCCGGATGGTGTGCGCCCGGTCGGACGCGGAGATGCCGGTGGTGATGCCCTCGCGGGCGTCGACGGTCACGGTGTAGGCGGTGCCGCGGCGGTCCTGGTTCACCCGGAACATCGGGGGCAGGTCGAGCCGGTCGGCGTCGTGCTCGGTGACCGCCACGCAGATGTAGCCCGACGTGTAGCGCACCATGAACGCCACCAGCTCCGGGGTGGCGAGCTCGGAGGCGAAGATCAGGTCGCCCTCGTTCTCGCGGTCCTCGTCGTCGATGACGACCACCGGGCGGCCGTCCTTGATGGCGGCGATGGCGTCCTCGATCGAGTCGAGTCGCGTCGTGGGCGTCGTCACGCGTCCTCCTCGCTGGCGCTCGTCGGCCACGCGCCGACGCGTGCTGTGCTCATGCGTGAGCTCGCACGCTCGCTCACGGGCGTGCTCCCAACAGGCGTTCCACGTACTTCGCGACCACGTCGACCTCCAGGTTGACCGGGCTGCCCGGAGGAACCGCGCCGAGCGTGGTCTCGCGCAGGGTGGTGGGGATGAGGCTGACCTCGAACCACGGCTCGGGGTCGTCGACGGCGCTGACCGCGCTGATGGTCAGGGAGACGCCGTCCACGGCGACCGAGCCCTTCTCGACGACGTAGCGGGCCAGCTCGCGGGGCAGCGTGATGCGCACGACCTCCCAGTGCTCGCTGGGGGTGCGGCTGTGCACGGTGCCGACGCCGTCCACGTGGCCCTGCACGAGGTGGCCGCCGAGCCGGGTGTGCGGGGTGACGGCGCGCTCGAGGTTGACCGGGTCGCCCGTGCCCAGGGCCCCCAGGCTGCTGCGGCGCAGCGTCTCGGCCATGACGTCGGTGCTCCAGACCTCGCTGTCGACCGCGGTCACGGTGAGGCAGACGCCGTTCACCGCGATCGAGTCGCCGAGCGCGACGCCCTCGAGCGCCTTGTGCGCCCGGATCCGCAGCCGCGCCGCGTCCTCCTGGTCCTCCCGGACGAGCAGGGTGCCGATCTCCTCGACGATCCCGGTGAACACCTCAGCTCCTCCCGTCCGCGAACCCGCCAGCACCACCAGTGTGCCGGTTCGGGCGCATGCGGATCTGCACGTCCCCGCCCAGGCGGGTGACGTCCACGACCGACAGCGTCAGCGCGTCGCCGATCGAGGTGATTCCCAGGTCACCGATCAGCGATGCCCCGGCACCGAGCAGTTTCGGCGCCAGGTGCAGCACCGCCTCGTCGACCAGCCCGTCGCGCAGGAACGCCGCGGCCAGCGTCGGCCCGCCCTCCAGCAGCACCCGCCGCACGCCCCGGCCGAACAGCTCGGCGAGGAGGTCGCGCGGGCTGGCCGCGGCGCTGACCAGCGTCGGCGCGGCGTCGTCCAGGACCCGGGCGGTGCGCGGCAGCCGGCCGCGGCGGTCGAGGACCACCCGCAGCGGCCGGCGGTCGGCGTCCGGGCCCCCGGTGTCGCGGACGGTGAGCTGGGGGTCGTCGGCCAGCGCGGTGCCCGAGCCGACGACGACCGCGTCGCAGGTGGCCCGCAGCCGGTGGACGGCGGCGCGGGCGGCGGGGCCGGTGATCCAGCGGCTGCTGCCGTCGGCGGCGGCGACCCGGCCGTCGAGCGTCCCGGCGACCTTCCACACCACGTGCGGCCGCTGGGCCCGGGCGCCGGTGAGCCACGCGGCGAGGGCGCCGTCCTCGGCCTCGGCCTGCTCGACGCCCGAGACGACGTCGACGCCGGCGTCGCGCAGCCGCTGCGCGCCGCCCCCGGCCAGCTCGGTCGGCTCGGGCACCGCGACGACCACCCGCGCGATGCCGGCGGCGATCAGCGCGTCGGCGCACGGGCCGGTGCGGCCGGTGTGCGCGCACGGCTCGAGGGTGACGACGACGGTGCCGCCGCGGGCGCGGTCGCCGGCCTGGGTCAACGCGCGGACCTCGGCGTGCGGGCCACCGGGCGGCGCGGTGGCCCCCTCCCCCACGGGTGTGCCGTCGACGGCCAGGACGACGGCTCCGACCGGCGGGTTGGGGCTGGTGCTGCCGAGCACGCCGGCGCCGAGCTCGCGCGCGCGGGCCATCGCGGTGAGCTCGGCCGGGCTGACGGTCACCCCGGCATCGCCGCGGCGGCCTGCGCGCGCAGACCGGCGATGGCGCGGGCGGGGTCCTCGGCGCCGTAGACCGCGGACCCGGCGACGAAGACGTCGGCCCCGGCCGCGGCGGCCTGCTCGATGGTGTCGGCGTTGATGCCGCCGTCCACCTCGAGGAACAGCGTCAGGTGGCCGGCGTCGACCAGCTCCCGGGCCCGGCGGACCTTGGGCAGCGTCTCGGCCATGAACTCCTGGCCCCCGAACCCGGGCTCGACGGTCATGACCAGGAGCGTGTCGAAGTCCGGGAGGACGTCGAGGTACTTCTCCAGCGGGGTGCCCGGCTTGACCGCCAGCCCGGCCAGGGCCCCTGCGGCGCGGAGGTCCCGGGCGACCGCACGCGGGTCGGTGCAGGCCTCGGCGTGCACGGTGACGTTCCGCGCGCCGGCCTCCGCGTAGCCCGGCGCCCACCGCTCGGGTGCCTCGATCATCAGGTGGCAGTCCAGCGGTACGGGGCTGACCGCCTGGATCGCCCGGACCACCGGCAGGCCGAGGGTGAGGTTGGGGACGAAGTGCGCGTCCATGACGTCGACGTGCAGCCAGTCGGCGTCGGCCACCCGGTGCGCCTCGTCGGCCAGCCGGGCGAAGTCCGCCGACAGCAGGCTGGGCGCGATCATCGGGGTGCGGGACACGTCTGGCGAGTCTAGGCGGGCGGAGATCACCGCCCCGCGCGGGAGCGGCGGAACCACAGGCCACCGGCGAGCGCGACCGCCGCGAGGACCGCGAGGCCGGCGATCCAGCCGCCGGCGACCCCGTCGTCGGTGACCTCCGCGCCCGGTGTGGTGGCCGGGGCGGCCTCGGTCGTCGGCGCGGGCGCCTCCGACGTCGTGGCCGGGGCCGGGCTCGCGGTGCTGGCCGGGGCCGGGGCGCCCGGTGCCACGGTGAGCACCGGCGCGGGCTGCTCCGGCTCGGGGGCGCCGGGGGCGGCCTGCTCGATCCAGGCGTCCTCGCCGCCGTCGGCATAGCGCTGCACGGTGGGGAACGCCAGCTCGGTCACCCCGGCCGGCAGCGCGGCGACGGTGACGGCGTACTCGGCGTCCGAGCCCGGCGGCAGCGGCGGCCCGCCGACCTCGAAGCCGTCGGGGGTGGGCGTGAGCACCCAGCCGGCCGGGCCGGAGGCCAGCGTGACCTGGGGAGGCGCGATGCCAGGGGGGAGCTGGGTGCGCATCGCGGCGATGCCGGCCGCCGACTCCGACTCGGCCGTGAACGTCACGGTCACCGGTCCGGTGCCGGCCGTGGCGCCGGGCGCGCTCACCTCGACGTGCGCGGACGCCGTGCCGGTGCCGGCGCCGAGGACGACGGCGGCCAGGAGGGCCGTGGTCAGGAGACGGCGCACGGCCGGTCGGGAGCTGCTCACGCCGCTGTAGTCGTCGCGGACGCGGCCCGGGTTCCCGGGCCGGCGCGGGACCTTCGTCCTGACCTCTCCCCGGCGGGGGCGGGACCGCGCCGCGGAGCCCCCGCGGACGGGGGCGCCCCGTTAGCCTGCCGACGTGAGGCATCTCACACCCACCGCTCAGCGCCGGCAGCCCACGGTGACCACCTCGGTGGTCCGGTTCACCGTCGCCGGGGTGGTCGTGACCCTCGCACTGGCGGTCGTGCTGGGCGCGCTCGCCCGCTCCGCCGGACTCGAGCAGGGGATGCGGTCGGCCGAGCGGGTGGCCCGGGTGGTCGCGCACGGCGTCGTCGTCCCGCTGCTCGGCCCGGCGCTCGTCGACGCGGACGAGGCCGCCCGCGCCCGGCTGCGCACCGACGTCGCGGCCGTGGCCGCCTCCAGCCCGGTGACCGGCCTCAGCGTCCTCGCCGACGACGGTGAGGTGCTGTGGTCCGACGACCGTTCGCTGGTCGGGCAGCAGGTGGACCTGCCGGCCGAGGCCCGCGAGGCCCTCGCCGAGGGGTCGGTGGTCTCGGCCGTCGTCGACGCGGACCGGCCGGGGACCTCCGACGGGACGCTGCTGGAGGTCTACGTCGGCGTGCGCGACTCGTCAGGTCGGCCGCTCCTGGTCGACGTCCACCAGGACCACGCCGCGGTGATGGACGAGGCCTCGGCGGCCTGGTGGACGTTCGCCCCGCCGTCGCTGGCCGCCCTGCTGCTGCTGCAGCTGGTCCAGGTGCCCTTCGCCTGGCGCCTGGCCCGCCAGGTCCGGGAGCACCAGGAGTCGGAGGCCGCGGCGCTGCAGTGGGCGGTGGACGCCTCCGAGGCCGAGCGGCGCCGCATCGCCGGCGAGGTGCACGACGGCGTGGTGCAGGACCTGACCGGGATCACCTTCGAGCTCGACGCCGCCCGGCGGAGCCGGACCGGCGGCGAGGACGACCCGGAGCTGGTCACCCGGACCGCCGACCGGCTGCGGCAGAGCGTCGCCGAGCTGCGCACGCTGCTGGTCGACCTCAACCCGCCGCGGTTGCCGGACGCCGGGCTGGGCCCCGCGCTCGACGTCCTCGCCGACGGACTGCGCCGGTCCGGGGCCCGGGTCGACCTCGACGTCCGGGACGCCGACCGGCTGCCCCGCCCGGTCGCCGCGCTGCTCTACCGGTGCGCCCTCGAGGCGCTGCGCAACGTCTCGGCACACAGCGGCGCGGGGCACGTCGAGATCACGGTCCGGCACGCCGGCCGGTACGCGACGCTGGTGGTCGACGACGACGGCCGCGGCTTCGACGAGGCGCTGCTGGCCGCCCGGGGCGCACACGGCCACGTGGGCCTGCAGTCGCTGGGCGACCGGCTCGCCGCCGTCGGTGGCACGCTGACCGCGGCCAGCGCGCCCGGCGACGGAACGCGGCTGCTGGTGCGGGTGCCGCTCGATCTGGCCGGGTCGAGCGCGCCGCTGACTGCTGCCGTCGCCGAGGGAACGGGGGGCTCCCGATGATCCGCGTGCTGGTGGTCGACGACCACGCCGTCGTCCGGACCGGTCTGGTCCACCTGCTCGACACCACCGACGACCTGGAGTGCGTCGGAGGCGCACCCGACGGCGACCGCGCGCTGGAACTGGTCGCCGAGTGCAGCCCCGACGTGGTGCTGCTCGACCTGTCGATGCCCGGCACCGACGGCGTCGCGGTGATCGAGGCGCTGCGGTCGATGGCCGAGCCGCCGCGGATCCTCGTGCTCACCTCGTTCAGCGACGCCGCGCTGGTCCTCGACGCGGTGTCCGCCGGCGCGGACGGGTACCTGCTCAAGCAGAGCGAGGCGGAGGAGATCCTCGACGGGGTGCGCACCGTCGCCTCGGGCGGCGCGCCGGTCGACCCGGCCGTGGCCCGGTCGCTGCTGCGCGACATGCGGGACCGCCGGCCCGCCCCCACGCCGGTGCTCACCGACCGGGAGGCCGAGGTCCTCGACCTGCTGCGGCTCGGGTACCCGAACAAGACGATCGCCCGCCGGCTGCGGATCAGCGAGCGCACCGTCAAGGTGCACGTCACGCACATCTTCCAGCGCCTGGGCGTGGCCGACCGCACGCAGGCGGCCCTGTGGGCCGAACGGCACACCCGGCGGGCGGAGGACAAGGAGGCCTCGCGCGACCAGCCGGGGCGCTGACCGGCCTGACGACCGCCGGCCGGGACCGGGTCGCCGACCCGTCAGCGGGTGCGGCGCAGCAGGGCCATGAACATCGCGTCGGTGCCGTGCCGGTGTGGCCACAGCTGCCCGTACGCACCGCGGGCCATCCCCGGCACCTCCGGGAACAGCGGCGCGACCGGCAGCACCTCGACGTCATCCCGGGCGGCCGCGGCGTCGGCCACGGCGACGGTCTCGGCGGCGTGCGGGGAGCAGGTCACGTAGGCCACGACGCCGCCGGGCCGCACCGATCCCAGCGCGCCGTCCAGCAGCGCCGTCTGCAGCTCGACCAGCGGCGGCACGTCCGCCGGCGTCCGGCGCCACCGCACCTCCGGCCGGCGGCGCAGCGCGCCCAGCCCGGTGCAGGGCGCGTCGAGCAGCACCCGGTCGAAGGAGCCGGGCGCCCACGGCGGCTGCCGGCCGTCGGCGACCAGCACCTCGACGTCCTCGGCACCGGCCAGCGCGCGGCGGACCAGCTCGGCACGGTGCGGAGCCCGGTCGGCCGCGGTCAGCCGGACGCCGTCGGGTCGCACCGCCGCCAGCAACCCGGCCTTGCCGCCGGGACCGGCGCACACGTCGAGCCAGGCCGCGTCGGGCCCGTCGAGCGGCGCGCGGCCGAGCAGGAGGGCCGCCAGCTGACTGCCCTCGTCCTGCACCGCCGCGGCGCCGGAGGCCACCGCCGGCACCCGGCCGGGATCGCCCCCGCCCAGCCGGACGGCGTACGGCGACCACGGCCCGGGCGTCCCGCCGGACTCCGCGACCAGCTCCTCCCGGGCCAGCCGCCGGGCGACCAGGTGCACCTCGGGCGCGGCGTCGTCGGCCAGCAGGGCCGCCTCGAGCTCGGTGTCGTCGCCGAGCGCCTCCCGCCAGGCCCGCACGATCCACCGGGGGTGGTCGGTGGCCAGGGCCAGCCGCTGCTCGTCGTCGCCGGCCAGCCGGTCCAGCCATGCCGCGCGGTCGCCCACGGCGGCGACCTTGCGCAGCACCGCGTTGACCAGGCCCGACGCGCCCGCGCCGACGATCGCGCGGGTCAGGTCGACGGTCGTGTCGACCGCCGCGTGCGCGGGCACCCGCAGGTCGAGCAGCTGGTGGGCGCCCAGCCGCAGCAGGTCGAGCACGCGCGGGTCGAGCTCGCCGAGCGGCCGGTCGACCAGCCCGCCGAGCACCGCGTCGAGGGTGCCGGTGGCGCGCAGGGTGCCGTAGGCGAGCTGGGTGGTGAAGGCCGCGTCGCGGGTGTCGAGCCGCCGCTCGCGCAGCAGCTGGGGCAGCAGCAGGTTGGCGTAGGCCTCGCGCGAGGAGACGGCGTCCAGCACGTCGTAGGCGGTGAGGCGGGCGCCGTCGAGCTTCGGGCGCCGTCCTCCGGGCCGGGACCGGCGGGGTGGACGGGTCACTCGACCCCCACCAGCTCCCCGGGCGCGGGGCGGGCGCCGCGGGCCCAGTCGGCGGCCGGCAGCACCCGCTTGCCCGCCGGCTGCACGTCGCCCAGCCGGACGGCGCCGCGGCCGGTGCCGACGAGCACCCCGGTCGGGCCGACCGACAGCTCGCCGGGGACGAGGCCGAGGGAGGTCGGCAGCGGCTCGACCGGGCCCAGCCGGAGCCGGTCCCCGCGCCAGGTGGTCCACGCGCCGGGGGCCGGCGTCACCCCGCGGACCCGCCGGTCGACGACGTTCGCGGGCAGCGACCAGTCGACGCGGGCGTCGGCCGGCTCGAGCCGCGGCGCCAGGCTGACCCCGTCGGAGGGCTGCGGCCGGGGCTCCAGCGTGCCGGCCTCGATGCCGTCGAGGGTGGCCAGCAGCAGCCGGGCGCCGCTGCACGCCAGCCGGCCCAGCACGTCGCCCGCGGTGTCCCGCGCGGCGATCGGCTCGGTGACCACGCCGTAGACCGGCCCGGTGTCCAGGCCTGCCTCGAGCCGGAAGGTGGACGCGCCGGTCACCTCGTCGCCGGCCATGACCGCGTGCTGCACGGGGGCCGCGCCGCGCCAGGCGGGCAGCAGCGAGAAGTGCAGGTTGACCCAGCCGTGCCGGGGCAGGTCGAGGGCCGCCTGCGGCACGAGGGCGCCGTAGGCGACGACCGGCGCGCAGTCGACGGCGAGGTCGGCCAGCCGGGCGAGGAACTCGGGGTCGCGGGGCGATCGGGGCTGCAGCACCGGCACACCGGCGGCGTCGGCCCGCTCGGCGACCGGGGAGCGGCTGACGCGACGTCCGCGGCCGGAGCGGGCGTCGGGACGGGTGAGGACGGCGGCGACCTCGTGCGCGGAGCCGAGGAGGAGGTCCAGCGAGGGGACGGCGACGTCCGGCGTCCCGGCGAAGAGCAGCCTCAGTGGGGGCTCACCTCCACGCGCGGGACCCAGGCACCCATGCCGGCCCACTCCGCCTCGGCGATCGCGGCCAGTGCCGCCGCCCGGGCCTCGGGGTCCAGCCGGTCGACGAACAGCACGCCGTCGAGGTGGTCGACCTCGTGCTGCACCGCGCGGGCCAGCAGGTGCGAGCCCTCCACCCGGACCGGTTCGCCGTGCAGGTCGAACCCGGTGGCGGCGACGTGCGTGTGCCGGCGGCAGTCGTAGGCGAAGCCGGGGATGGACAGGCAGCCCTCGGGGCCCTCCTCGGTCTCCTCCCCCACCGGCGCCACCACCGGGTTGACCAGGTGCCCGAGCTCGCCGTCGACGTGCCAGGTGAACACCCGCAGGCCGACGCCGAGCTGCGGCGCGGCCAGCCCGGCACCGCCCGCCGCGAGCATCGTGTCGGTCAGGTCGGCGACGAGGCGGCGCAGCTCGGCGTCGAAGTCGACGACCGCGGCGGCGGGGGTGCGCAGCACCGGGTCGCCGTACAGCCGGATGGGGGTCACGCTCACCGGTCGATCGTAGGGGGCCGCCCCGTCCGCCCCCTCGGCCCGCCGGAGACCGGCCGGGGATTCGGTCCGTGGTCGGCGTGTCCTTGGGCCCTGCCCACCACGTCGGGTCGCGAGGACGATCGTGGAGCGCCGAACCGTTCCACCTGAGCCCGAGGTGATGACCGCCGACCCGTCCCCGCGGAGACACCGCCCCTCTCCGCGGCCGCGCCCGGGCAGGGCGGTGACCGCGTGGGTCTTCTCCTCCGGCGTCGTCGCCGTCCCGCCGGATCTCCGGAACCGCCCGGTGGTGCTGCACCAGGCCGCTCCTGCCGGTCTGCCGCACCGGCGGTGGCCCGAGGCCGTGCTGGTGACCGCGGGCGGGCTCCTCGTCACCGGGGCGTTCCTCCTGGCGGTCGTCGTCGGTGCCTGGGCGGGTCTGTCGCTGGCCGGCGGGGTCGGACCGGGCACGGTCGGGGACATCCCGCTGGCGGTGGCGCTGCCCGACGACCGCGCGACGTCGGGCGGCGCCGGCCGACCCGGTGGACGCCGGCCCGCCGCCGACGGTCGGGGTCCGCGCCGCGGGCGCCGCCGGACCGGTCGCACCGGAGCTGGGGAGCCGCCCGGCACGCGCGGCCGGGACGGTCCTGGGGACGCCGCCGACGACGAGCGCACGGGCCGCCTCGGGGGCTCGCGCCCGCGTGCTGCCCGCCGTGAACCCCCTGCCTCCCGCCGCGCCGCTGCTCCCCGCCGCGCCCGCCCCGGAGGTCCTCCCGCGGGCAGCCGCGCCGGCCGCCGCCGGCCCGCCGGCGGTTCCTGCGCAGGACCCGGCCGCCACGCCCACGGAGGCCCCGGCTCCGCCTCCTGCGGCCCCGGGCAGGACGCCCCCTGTCGACCCGGGCAGCCCGCCGGCTGCGGACCCGGGCACAGCGCCCCCTGACGACCCGGCTCCCCCGCCCGGCGACGGCTCCCCGGAGCACCCGCCGCTCCCGGCCCCGGACGGCGGCGACGGGGACGCCCCGGACGGTCCGGGGACGCCGGCCCCCGGACAGCCCGAGGCGCCCGAGCAGCCCGACGACGGCGACGCCCCCGGCACACCGGCCCCCGGCACACCGGCCCCCGGCACACCGGCCCCCGGGACACCGGCCCCGGAACAGCCCGAGCAGCCTGAGCAGCCTGAGCAGCCCGGCGACGGCTACCAGGTCGAACGGGACCTCGATGCCGGGACGGTGGGGGACGCCGTCGCGGCCGTACCCGGGTAGCGGATCAGACCAGGTCGAGCGGGTCGAGCTGCACGCGCACGTGCTCGGGCGCCTTCTTGGCGCTGCGGACGCCCTGCACCTCGGCCAGCGCGTGCGCCAGGGCCGCACCCTCGCCACGGGGCACCCGGACCAGGTAGCGCTCCCGCTCCCCGTCCTGGCCCGGGCGCGGTGGCTCGGGGACCGGCCCGAGCAGGTCGGCGTCGGCCGGCAGCCGCGCCGCCTCGAGGAACTCGGCCAGCGCCGGCGCGGAGCCCGACAGCGCGGCCATGCGGGTGACCGGGGGGAAACCGAGCTCCCGGCGGTCGGCCAGCTCGCGGGCGGCCAGCCAGGCCGGGTCCCAGCGCACCAGCGCCTGGACGACGGCGTGCGCGGCGTCCGCGGCGACCACCACCTGCCCGCCGTCCGGCGCGGAGCGGACCAGGGCGGCCGCGTTCACCCACCGGCGCAGGGTCTCCTCCCCCGCCCGGAGGTCGGCGCGGCCGAGCAGCGCCCACGAGTCCAGCAGCAGCGCCGCCCCGTACCCGCCCTCGGCGACCGGCTCGGCCCCGGGCGTGGCCACGACCAGCGCCGGGCCGCCCGGCACGGCGGCCAGCACCCCGGAGCCGCGCCCGGAGACCCGCACCGCCGCGCCGGGGAAGGCCCGCCCCAGCTCCTCGGCGGTCCGGGTGGCGCCGACGACGGAGGCGCGCAGCTTGGTGCCGTGGCAGTGCGGGCAGTCGAACGTCGCCGCCGGGCGGGCGCACCAGCGGCAGGCCGGCACGCGGGAGCCGCCCGCCCCGGGCGTCGGTGAGATCCCCAGCGGCCCGGAGCAGACCGGGCACCGCGCCGGGGCGCGGCAGCGGTCGCAGGCCAGGCCGGGCGCGTACCCGGCCCGCGGCACCTGCACCAGCACCGGCGCGCCGTCGGCCAGCGTCTGCCGGGCGACCCGGTGGGCGAGGCTGGGCAGCCGGGCGGTGCGGGCGGCCGGGTCGCGGGCCAGCTCGGCGTCGGCCCCCAGCGCGTGCACCCGGGGCGCGGCGGCGCGCAGGGTGGCGCGGTCGGCCACCAGCTCGTGCGCCCACCCGCTCTCGACCAGGAGCTGCGCCTCGGCGGTGCGGGCGGTCGCCGCGACCACCGCCGCGCACGAGGTCAGGTGCGCGCGGTGCACCAGCACGTCACGGGCGTGTGCGTAGGGCGCGCGCGGTTCGGCGTGCAGGTCGTCGCCGTCGTCCCAGACCGCGACCAGCGTGAGGTCGGCGACCGGCGCGTAGACCGCCGCCCGGGTGCCGAGCACCACCTTCGCGCTGCCGCGGACGGCGTCGAGGAAGCGGCGGTACCGGGCGTCGGGAGCGGCGTCGGCGCGCAGCACGACGAACGAGCCCTTCGGCAGCCGGGCCTCCGCGGCGGCGGCCAGCCGGTCGAGGTCGCGTCCGTCCGGTGCGACGACCAGGGCACCGCGGCCGCCGGAGAGCGCGGCCTGGCACAGCTCGACCAGCCGGGCGGGCCAGTCCTCGCCGGGCAGCGCCGTCCAGACCGCCCGCGCCGGCCGCCCCTCGGCGACCGCGGCCAGCAGGGCCGGACCGGTGGCATACCGCGCGAAGCCGGCCGGGTCGGGCGGCGGCGGGGCGGGTGGCGCCTCGGCCGGCGGGCGCTTCTCGGCGGCGGCCCGGCGCGGCGGCACGGCCAGCCGCAGCACGTCGGGGACGGTGCCGCCCCAGCGGTCGGCGACCGACCGGGCGAGCACCGCGACCTCCGGGGTGAGCACCGGCTCGGACGAGACGAGCTTGGCCAACGGCGCCAGCTTGCCGCCGTGCTCGGTGCTGGTCCCCAGGTCGAGGACGAACCCGTCGACCAGCTGCCCGGCGAAGCGCACGCGGACCCGGCAGCCGGGCCGGACGTCGCCGGCCAGCTCGTCGGGGACGGCGTAGTCGAAGGTCCGGTCGAGGTGCGCCAGGGGCACGTCGACGACGACCCGGGCCACCGTCGGCCCCGTCCGGAGGCTCACCACGGGCGTGCGGGTGGTGAGGGAGACGGGGCCCGCTTCCGGTGCGTTCAGGCCCCGGTGGCCGCGCGGAGCGCCTCGACGCGGTCCAGCCGCTCCCAGGGCAGGTCGATGTCGGTGCGGCCGAAGTGCCCGTAGGCGGCCGTCGGCGCGTAGATCGGGCGCAGCAGGTCCAGGTCGCGGACGATGGCGCCCGGACGCAGGTCGAAGACCGAGCCGATCGCCTTCTCCAGCACGTCGTCGGCGACCGTGCCGGTGCCGAACGTCTCGACGAACAGGCCGACCGGGTGCGCGGCGCCGATGGCGTAGGCCACCTGGACCTCGCAGCGGCGGGCCAGCCCGGCGGCGACGACGTTCTTGGCCACCCAGCGCATCGCGTAGGCGCCGGAGCGGTCCACCTTCGACGGGTCCTTGCCCGAGAAGGCGCCGCCGCCGTGCCGCGCCATGCCGCCGTAGGTGTCGACGATGATCTTGCGACCGGTGAGCCCGGCGTCGCCCATCGGCCCGCCGATGACGAACTTGCCGGTCGGGTTGACCAGCAGCCGGTAGCCGCTGGTGGGCAGGCCGAGGGCCGCCAACTCCGGCTCGACCACCAGCTCCTGGACGTCGGGGGCCAGCAGTTGCTCGATCGAGATGTCCTCGGCGTGCTGGGAGGAGACGACCACGGTGTCGACGGCGACCGGGCGGTCGTCCTCGTAGACGACGGTGACCTGGGTCTTGCCGTCGGGCCGCAGGTAGGGCACCGAGCCGTCCTTGCGCACCGCCGACAGCCGCCGCGACAGCCGGTGCGCCAGCGCGATCGGCAGCGGCATGAGCTCGGGGGTCTCGTCGGTGGCGTACCCGAACATCAGGCCCTGGTCGCCGGCGCCCTGCCGCTCGATCTCGTCCTCGGTGGTGCCCGCGGTGCGCGCCTCGTAGCCGGTGTCCACGCCCTGGGCGATGTCCGGCGACTGGGAGCCGATCGAGACGCTGACGCCGCACGAGGCGCCGTCGAAGCCCTTGCGCGAGGAGTCGTAGCCGATGCCGAGGATCGTCCGGCGGACGATCTCGGCGATGTCGACGTAGCCGGCGGTGGTGACCTCGCCGGCGATGTGCACCTGGCCGGTGGTGATGAGCGTCTCCACGGCGACCCGGCTGCGCGGGTCCTGCTCGAGCATGGCGTCGAGGATGGAGTCGCTGATCTGGTCGGCGATCTTGTCCGGGTGGCCCTCGGTCACCGACTCGGACGTGAAGAGACGGCGTGGCACTGGGGCTCCTAGCGGTCGGGAACGGTTCGGGTCCTGCCGTGCGGCAGGGGCGTCGGGTTGGAGGTTACCGGCGGAGGCCGACCACCGGGCGCACGGACGATGGCCGGTTCAGGACAGCCGCGGCGCCACGGCGCTCCAGATGCCCGCCGCCACGGCGTCCTTGGTGCCCTCGCGCAGCTCGGTGTCGGTGCCGTCGGCGGCGAGCACCACCGCGGCGTTGTCCGGCCGGCCGAACACCCGCCCGCCCGAGACGTCGTTGACCACCAGCAGGTCGCAGCCCTTGCGGGCGAGCTTGGCGCGGGCGTGGGTGAGCACGTCGCCGGCGTCGTCCCCCGTCTCGGCGGCGAAGCCGATGACGAGCTGCCCGGCCGGGCGCTTGGTGACCAGCTCGGCCAGCACGTCGGGGTTGCGTGCCAGCGGCACCGCGCTGGGCTCGGCGGCGCTGCCCTTCTTCAGCTTGGTCGCGGCGACCGTCGACGGCCGGAAGTCGGCGACCGCCGCGGACATGACGACGACGTCGGCGTCCGCCGCCTCGGCCAGCACGGCGCTGCGCAGCTCCTCCGCCGTACCGACGGGGACGACGCGGACCCCGAACGGCGCGGGCAGGTCGACGTTGGCCGCGACGAGCACGACCTCGGCGCCGCGGGCGACGGCCACGCGGGCCAGGGCCCACCCCTGCCGGCCCGACGAGCGGTTGCCCAGGTACCGGACGGGGTCCAGGGGCTCCCGGGTGCCGCCGGCGCTGATGACCACGCGCCGTCCGGCCAGGTCGGGGGCGAGCGCGGCGGCGCCGTCGGTGAGCACCACGGCGGCCAGGGCGGCGATGTCGGCCGGCTCCGGCAGGCGCCCCGGCCCGGAGTCGGGGCCGGTCAGCCGGCCCACGGCCGGGGGCAGCACGATCGCGCCGCGACGGCGGAGGGTGGCCACGTTGTCCTGGGTGGCCGGGTGCAGCCACATCTCGGTGTGCATGGCCGGGACGAAGACCACCGGGCAGTGCGCGGTGAGCAGGGTCGCGGCGAGCAGGTCGTCGGCCCGGCCGGCGGCGGCGCGGGCCAGCAGGTCGGCGGTGGCCGGGGCGACGACGACGAGGTCGGCGGTCTGCCCGATGCGCACGTGGGCCACCTCGTCGACGTCGCTCCAGACGTCGGCGGTGACCGGGTGGCCCGACAGCGCCTCGAACGTGGCCGCCCCGACGAAGCGCAGCGCGGCCGGCGTCGGCACGACCCGCACGTCGTGGCCGGCCTCGGTGAACTCCCGGAGGAGGAGGGCGGCCTTGTAGGCGGCCACTCCCCCGCTGACACCGAGCACGATCCTCGCCATGCGGGTCATCCTCCACCAGACACGACGGCGCCCCCGGAACGAACCGGAGGCGCCGGTGAGGACCCCGTCCTCCCCACCCTTCGCAAGCTCAGGGCGGGATCGGGACGGGGCCTCAGTTCTCGCCGGCGGTGTGGGTGAGCAGGCCCTCGTTGATCTCGCGCAGCGCGATCGAGAGCGGCTTCTCCTGCGGGGCGGTGTCGACCAGCGGGCCGACGTACTCCAGCAGGCCCTCGGAGAGCTGGCTGTAGTAGGCGTTGATCTGCCGCGCGCGCTTGGCGGCGAAGATCACCAGGCCGTACTTGCTGCTGGTGCGCTCGAGCAGCTCGTCGATCGGCGGGTTGGTGATGCCCTCGGGGGCGGGTGCGACTCCGGACACGGGCGGGCGTGCTCCTCAGATCGTTCGACGGGAGTGGCGGGCGGCGCTGGCCGCGGGCCCGCTACTCGTGGGCGCCGCTGCCCCGCTCAGGGCGGCCGGACGACGGCGCAGTCAGCAAGCCTACCAACTCGTCGGCGGCCCGGGTGACGTCGTCGTTGACCACCACCACGTCGAACTCCCCCGCGGCGTCCAGCTCGGCCTGCGCGATGGCCAGCCGGCGCTCCTGCACGGCGGGGGGCTCGGAGCCCCGGCCGGCCAGCCGGCTGACCAGTTCGGCCCAGGACGGCGGGGCGAGGAAGACCAGCTGGGCACCGGCGTCGCGGGCGCGGACCTGCCGGGCCCCCTGGAGCTCGATCTCCAGCAGCGCCGGTGCCCCGGTGGCCAGGCGCTCGCGCACCGGGGCGGCCGGCGTGCCGTAGCGGTTGCCCGCGTACTCGGCCCACTCGAGGAGCCCGTCCTCGGCGATCAGCCGGTCGAACTCCGCGTCGTCGACGAAGTGGTAGTGCACTCCGTCGAGCTCACCGGCGCGGGGCGGCCGGGTGGTCGCCGACACGGACAGCCAGACCTCCGGGTACCGGCGCCGGACCTCGGCCACGACCGTGCCCTTGCCGACCCCGGAGGGTCCCGAGAGCACGGTCAGCCGCGCCGGTGTGCCTTGCTCGGCAGCACGTCCCACTCGTCGTCGTCCTCGACCTCCGGGCGCCTCGTCGTGCGGGTCAGCCCTCCGCGGCGACGTGGTCGGCGGAGACCTGGTCGCCGCCGAACTCCGCTTCGAGGGCCTTGCGCTGGTTGGCACCCAGTCCGCGCACCCGGCGGGTCGGGGAGATCTCGAGCCGCTCCATGATCTTGGCAGCCCGTGCCTTGCCCACTCCGGGCAGGGACTCCAGGACCGCGGAGACACGCATCTTGCCGATGACCTCGTCGCTCTCACCCTGGCGCAGGACGTCGCCCACGGTGGCGCCCTTGCTCTTGAGCCGCTCGCGCAGCTCGGCACGGGACTTGCGGGCGGCGGCGGCCTTCTCGAGTGCAGCGGCGCGCTGTTCGGGGGTCAGATCAGGGAGGGGCATGGTGCGACCCAATCGTGTCGTCGCCGGCTCGCGGTTCGACCGGCGGGGGCTCCGGTGCTGTGTCGGGGACAGAGCTCACTGCTGAGCCTGTCGGCCAACCTAGTTCCCGGAAAAGCGCAGGTCACGCCCGTCTTTCCGGTTCGTTTCACGCGGAGGGTGACTCGCCGGCCACGGTGCGTTCAACACCGTGCTCACGGTCTGTCATCCCCGCAGGTCAGCGACGACCGTCGCGGGCCCTACGGTCGGTTCCGGAAGCGGACGGTTCCGTCCGACACGCCGGTCGCGACACGCCGAGCGGAGCCGGAAACCGCTGGTGACGAGGCCGTCGGGGCGCTCGGTCGGGTGACCACCGCCGCCGTCCCGACGCCTCGCGCCTCACCCGGCCAGCTCGGTGGCCCACCGGTCGGCCGCGGCCCGGAGTGCGGCGGGGTCGGGGCCGGCGGACAGCACGTCGCGGGACACGGTGGGGACGACGGCCGCGTCGCCGCCGAACAGCCGGCGCAGGTCGGCCACCGATCCACCCTGGGCGCCGAGACCGGGAGCCAGCACCGGACCGCCGAGCCCGGCGAGGTCGACGTCGATCTCGCGCAGGGTGGCGCCGACGACCACCCCGAACGAGCCGGTGTGCGCGCCGAACCGGCTGCTCAGGTCGCGGACGGCGGCGACGTCGGGCAGCGGGTCGCCGACGACCCAGCCCGGGGTGTTCCAGCCGCGCACGGTGTCGACGACGACCTGCGCGACCGACCGCTCCCCCACCAGGGCGTGCTGGAGCGTGCCCGCGTCGGGGTTGGAGGTGCGGGCCAGCACGAACAGCCCGCCGCCGAACCGGCGCGCCGTGTCGACCGCGGGCTGCAGCGAGCCGGGGCCGAGGTACGGGCTGACCGTCATGGCGTCCACGGTCAGCGGGTGGTCGGGGCGCAGGTAGTCGGCGTAGGCGTCCATCGTCGAGCCGATGTCGCCGCGCTTGGCGTCCAGCAGGACGAGGGCACCGGCGGCCCGCGCCCGCGCGACGGCGTCCTCCAGGACGGCCAGGCCCCGGGAGCCGTGCCGCTCGTAGAAGGCCAGCTGCGGCTTGAGGACGGCGACGCTGCCGGCCAGCCCGTCGACGACCGCGTCGGTGAACCGAGCCAGGCCCGAGGGGTCGTCCGACAGCCCCCAGCGCTCCAGCAGCGGCGCGTGCGGGTCGATGCCCACGCACAGCGGGCCGCGGGCGGCGACGGCGTCGGCCAGCCGCTCGCCGAACGGTTGTCTCATCGGTGCGCGTACCCGACGGCGTCGCGCAGGCTCGCGAAGCCGCGCGCGGCCAGTGCCGCGGCCAGCTCGTCGTGCACGCGGCCCACCGCCGAGGGGTCGGCGAACACCGCCGTCCCCACGCTGACCGCCGACGCGCCGGCGAGGACGAACTGCAGCGCGTCCAGACCGGTGCGGATGCCGCCCATCCCCAGGATCGGGACCTCGGGGAGCGCCTGGTGCACCTGCCACACGCAGCGCAGCGCCACGGGGCGGATCGCCGGGCCGGAGAGCCCGCCGGTGATCCCGCCGAGCACCGGGCGCATGGTGTCCGGGTCGATGACCAGCCCGAGCAGGGTGTTGATCATCGACAGCCCGTCGGCGCCGGCGGCGACCACCGAGCGGGCCACCCCCACGATGTCGGTGACGTCGGGGCTGAGCTTCGCGTAGACCGGGTGCGCCGGGTCCGCGGCCGCCCGGACGGCAGCGACGACGTCGGCGGCGGCGACCGGGTCGCAGGCGAAGACCTCGCCGCGGCTCTCCACGTTCGGGCAGCTGATGTTGACCTCGAGACCCAGCACGCCGGGCGCCCCGCGCAGGCGCGCGGCCAGCTCGGCGAAGTCCTCGACCCGGGTGCCCGCGATGGAGACGAACGCCCGGGCGCCGCGCGCGGCCAGCCACGGCAGCTCGTCGGCCAGCAGCCCGTCGATGCCCGGACCCTGCAGGCCGATGGAGTTGAGCATCCCGCTCGGCGTCTCCGCCATGCGCGGCGTCGGCCGGCCGGACCGGGGCCGCAGCTGCACCGACTTGGTGACCACCGCGCCGATCGCGGCCAGGTCGACGAACGGCTCGAGCTCCTCCCCGAACGCCGAGCAGCCCGACGCGGTCAGCACCGGGCTCGGGATCGGCGCCGTCCCCAGCGCCGTCGACATGTCGACGGCCGTCTCGGAGGGGCCGACGTGGCCGCTCTGGCCCTTCAACGTCGCGGTCACGGTGCCACCACTCCCATCGCGTCGGCGCCCACGACGTCCCACGGCAGGGCGCCCAGGTCGGCGAAGCGCACCCGGTCGCCGCCGAACACCGGGCCCTCGGTGCACGACCGGGAGAACCGGGTCCGCCCGTCGGCCCCGACCACCGGCAGCACGCAGGTCATGCAGACCCCGATCCCGCAGGCCATCGACTCCTCGACCGCCACGTAGGACGGCACGCCGGCCGCGGTGGCCGCGTCCGCGACCGCGCGCAGCATCGGCATCGGCCCGCAGGCGTAGACCACGCCGGCGTCCCCGAGCAGCTCGGCCACCGCGTCGGTCACCCGGCCGCGCCGGCCGGCGCTGCCGTCGTCCGTGGTCACCGCGACCGTGCCGGCCACGGCGGCCAGCTCGTCGACGGAGCACAGCCGCTCCGCCGAGGCGGCCCCGGTGACCGCGTCGACCGGGTGTCCCTGGTCGCGCAGCAGCTCGGCCAGCCCGACCAGCGCCGCGGCGCCGTACCCGCCGCCGACCAGCAGCGCCCGCGCCCCGGGCGGAGCGGCCGGGAAGGGCCGGCCCAGCGGGCCGACGACGTCGACGGTGTCCCCCGTCCGCAGCCCGGCCAGCCAGGTCGACCCGGGCCCGTGCGGCGCGACCACCACGGTGACCCGGCCGTCGGCCGCACCGGCGATCGCGATGGAGCGGCGCAGCAGGTGCGCCGAGGTCGGCCCGCCGACGGCGAAGGCGACGAACTGACCCGGTTCGGCGCGCCCGGCGATCTCCGGGGCGGTCAGCGTCAGCTCCACGTAGGCGCCGACCGGGCGGCGTCCGGTCACCTCCACGACGCGCTGCACCGGCGGGTGCGCGGCCCGCGGCGCCGGCTCGGTGAGCAGCGGGGCAGGGACGGCCGTCCCCGCCCCTGAGGCGGCGGTCACGGGTTCGTCCCGGCGGCGAGGGCGGCGTGGACCTCCTGGAGGCTGCGCACCCCGATGTCGTCGCGGCGCAGCGCCTCGACGCCCTGCACCGCGGCGGCCAGCCCCTGCACCGTGGTGATGCACGGGATGCCGGCGGCGACGGCGGCGGTGCGGATCTCGTAGCCGTCCAGCCGCGGCCCGCTGTTGCCGGGCGCGCCGAACGGGGTGTTGACGACGATGTCGACGTCGCCGGCGAGGATCCGCTCGACGACGTTGCCCGGCCCCTCGCTGAACTTGCCGACCACGTCGCAGGAGACGCCGTTGCGGCGCAGCACCTGCGCGGTGCCGGAGGTGGCCAGCACGTGGAAGCCGAGGTCGGCCAGCCGCTTGACCGGGAAGATCGCCGAGCGCTTGTCGCGGTTGGCCAGCGAGACGAACACCGTCCCCTCGGTGGGCAGCGAGCCGTACGCGGCGGCCTGGGACTTCGCGAACGCCGTCCCGAAGCCGGTGTCGAGGCCCATGACCTCGCCGGTGGACTTCATCTCCGGGCCGAGCACGGTGTCGACGTTGTGCCCCTCGACCGTGCGGAACCGGTGGAAGGGCAGCACCGCCTCCTTGACCGCGATCGGCATGTCCGCGGGCAGGTCCGCGCCGTCGCCGGTGGCCGGCAGCACGCCGGCGGCGCGCAGCTCGGGGATGGTCTCCCCGACCGCGATGCGCGCGGCGGCCTTGGCCAGCTGGACGGCGGTGGCCTTGGAGACGAACGGCACGGTGCGGCTGGCCCGCGGGTTGGCCTCCAGCACGTAGAGGATGTCGTCCTTGACCGCGTACTGGACGTTGATCAGCCCGCGGACGCCGACCCGGGCCGCGAGCTTCTCCGTCGCGGCGCGGATGCGCACCAGGTCGGCCGAGCCGAGGGTGATCGGCGGCAGCGCGCAGGCGGAGTCGCCGGAGTGGATGCCGGCCTCCTCGATGTGCTCCATGACGCCGCCGAGGTAGAGCTCGTTGCCGTCGTAGAGCGCGTCGACGTCCACCTCGACGGCGTCCTCGAGGAACCGGTCGACCAGCACCGGGTGCTCGGGGCTGACGTCGGTGGCCTTGGCGATGTAGGCCTCCAGCGTGGCGTCGTCGTAGACGATCTCCATGCCGCGCCCGCCCAGCACGTACGAGGGGCGGACCAGCACCGGGTAGCCGATGACCGCCGCGATCTCCCGCGCCTCGGCGAAGGTGGTCGCGGTGCCGTGCTTGGGTGCCAGCAGCCCGGTGTCGTGCAGCACCCGGGAGAAGGCGCCGCGGTCCTCGGCGGCGTCGATGGACTCCGGCGAGGTGCCCAGCACCGGCACGCCGGCGTCCTTGAGCCGCTGCGCCAGACCCAGCGGCGTCTGCCCGCCGAGCGTGCAGATCACCCCGGCGACGGGGCCGGCGGCGCGCTCGGCCTCCACCACCTCCAGGACGTCCTCGAAGGTCAGCGGCTCGAAGTACAGCCGGTCGGCGGTGTCGTAGTCGGTGGAGACGGTCTCCGGGTTGCAGTTGACCATCACCGCCTCGTAGCCGGCGTCCTGCAGCGCCGCGAGCGCGTGCACGCACGAGTAGTCGAACTCGATGCCCTGCCCGATCCGGTTGGGGCCGGAGCCGAGGATGAGCACCGCCGGCTTCTCCCGCGGCTCGACCTCCGTCTCCTCGTCGTAGGAGGAGTAGTGGTACGGCGTGCGGGCGGCGAACTCCGCCGCGCAGGTGTCGACGGTCTTGAAGACCGGCCGGATGCCCAGGCGCCACCGGAGCCTCCGGACGCCGTCCTCCCCGGCCAGCTCCGGCCGCAGCGCGGCCACCTGCCGGTCGGAGAGCCCGTACCGCTTGGCGCGGCGGAGCAGGTCCGGGGTGAGCGACGGCGCGTCGTGCACCTCGGTGCCGATCTCGGTGACCAGGGCGATCTGGTCGACGAACCACGGGTCGAAGCCGCTGGCCTCGGCCACCTGCTCGACCGTGGCGCCGGCGGAGAGCGCCTGCTCGGCCAGGTAGAGCCGCCCGTCGACCGGGGTGCGCAGCCGCTCGAGCAGCTCGGCGGGGTCGGCGTTGGCGTCCTCCACCCCGGTCCAGAACCCGGCCACGGAGGTCTCCGTGGACCGCATGGCCTTGCCCAGCGCCTCGGGGAAGTTGCGGCCCAGGGCCATGACCTCGCCGACGCTCTTCATCGTCGTGGTCAGCCGCGGGTCGGCGCCGGGGAACTTCTCGAACGCGAACCGCGGGATCTTCACCACGACGTAGTCCAGCGCCGGCTCGAAACTGGCCGGCGTGACGCCGGTGATGTCGTTGGTGATCTCGTCCAGCGTGTAGCCGATGGCCAGCTTCGCGGCGATCTTGGCGATCGGGAAGCCGGTGGCCTTGGACGCCAGCGCGGACGACCGCGACACCCGAGGGTTCATCTCGATGACGACCAGCCGGCCGGTCTGCGGGTGGACGGCGAACTGGATGTTGCAGCCGCCGGTGTCGACGCCGACCGCGCGCAGCACGGCGATCCCGACGTCGCGCATCTGCTGGTACTCGCGGTCGGTGAGGGTCATCGCCGGGGCGACGGTCACCGAGTCGCCGGTGTGCACGCCCATCGCGTCGATGTTCTCGATGGAGCAGATGACCACCACGTTGTCGCTGCGGTCGCGCATCAGCTCGAGCTCGAACTCCTTCCAGCCGAGCACCGACTCCTCGATGAGCACGGTGTGCACCGGGGAGTCGGCGAGCCCGTGCCCGGCCATCCGGCGCAGCATCGGCTCGTCGGTGGCGATGCCGGAGCCGAGCCCGCCCATGGTGAAGCTGGGCCGGATGACGACCGGGTAGCCGACCTCCGCGGCCGTGGCGAGGGCCTCCTCGACGCTGGCGCAGACGGTGGAGCGCGGGGCGTCGGCGCCGATCGACCGGACGATGTCCTTGAACATCTGCCGGTCCTCGCCGCGGTTGATCGCGTCGACGTCGGCGCCGATGAGCCGCACGCCGTACCGCTCGAGGACGCCGTTCTCGTAGAGCCCGATCGCGATGTTGAGCGCGGTCTGGCCGCCGAGGGTGGCCAGCAGCGCGTCGGGCCGCTCCTTGGCGATGACCTTCTCGACGAACTCCGGGGTCAGCGGCTCGACGTAGGTGGCGTCGGCGATCTCCGGGTCGGTCATGATCGTCGCCGGGTTGCTGTTGACCAGGCTGACCCGCAGCCCCTCGGCCCGGAGCACCCGGCAGGCCTGGGTGCCGGAGTAGTCGAACTCGGCGGCCTGGCCGATGAGGATCGGCCCGGAGCCGATCACCATCACGTGGTGGATGTCGGTGCGCTTGGGCATCAGGCGTTCTTCTCCGCGGTGCTGTGCTCCACGACGGGAGGCGGGCTGACGGCGTCCCCGGTGTCCCGGGTGCGCTCCATGAGGTCGACGAAGCGCTGGAACAGCGGCGCGGCGTCGTGCGGGCCGGCGGCTGCCTCGGGGTGGAACTGGACGCTGAACGCCGGGGCGTCGAGGCAGCGCAGCCCCTCGACGACGTCGTCGTTGAGGCCCACGTGGCTCACCTCGACCCGCCCGTAAGGGGTGTCGGTGGGCCGGTCCAGCGGGGCGTCGACGGCGAAGCCGTGGTTGTGGCTGGTCACCCGCACCGTGCCGCTGACCCGGTCGAGCACCGGCTGGTTGAGCCCGCGGTGGCCGAAGCGCAGCTTGTAGGTGCCCAGGCCGAGCGCCCGGCCCAGGATCTGGTTGCCGAAGCAGATGCCGAACAGCGGGCGGCCGGCGTCGAGCACGCCCCGCACCGCCTCGACCGCGTAGTCGGCGGCGGCCGGGTCGCCGGGGCCGTTGGAGAGGAAGACGCCGTCGGGCCCGGCGGCGAGCAGGTCCGCGGCGGTCGCGGTGGCGGGCAGCACGTGCGTCTCGACGCCGAGCTCGGCCAGGTGCCGCGGCGTCGCGGTCTTGATGCCGAGGTCCAGCGCGGCGATGGTGAACCGCTTCTCCCCCACCGCCGGGACGACGTAGGGGTCGTTGGCGGTGACCGCGGGGGCGAGGTCCGCGCCGGTCATGCTCTCCGACGCGAGCACCCGGACCAGCAGGTCGTCGGCCGACAGCCCGTCGCTGCTGATGCCGGCCCGCATGGCGCCGCGCTCGCGCAGGTGCCGGGTGAGCGCCCGGGTGTCGACGCCGCTGATGCCGACCACGCCCTGGGCGACCAGCTCGTCGTCCAGGCTGCCGGTGGCCCGCCAGTTGGCCGGCCGGCGGGCGGGGTCGCGGACGACGAAGCCGGCCACCCACATGCGGCGGCTCTCGTCGTCCTCGCCGTTCACGCCGGTGTTGCCGATGTGCGGGGCGGTCATGACGACGACCTGGCGGTGGTAGCTGGGGTCGGTGAGGGTCTCCTGGTAGCCGGTCATCCCGGTGGAGAACACCGCCTCGCCGACCGTCGTCCCGACCGCGCCGTAGGCCTCGCCCCGGAACGTCCTCCCGTCCTCGAGGACGAGTACTGCTTCTCTCAACGAACTGCCTTCCCGTCCAGAACGGTCGGCGTCCCCCGCAGGAACGTCGCGACCACCCGGCCGGGGAGCTCCCGGCCGGCGTAGGGGCTGTTGCGGCTGCGGCTGGCCAGCGCCGCGGGGTCGACCACCGACCGCGCGGCCGGGTCGAGCAGCACCAGGTTGGCCGGCTCCCCGGGGGTCAGGGGACGGCCGTGCCCGTCCAGCCGGCCGATCGCCGCGGGCCGCGCCGACATGCGGTCGGCGACGCCCCGCCAGTCGAGCAGGCCGGTCTCGACCATGGTCTGCACGACCACGGCCAGCGCCTGCTCCAGGCCCAGCATCCCCGGCCGGGCGCTGGCCCACTCGGTCTCCTTGTCCTCCACCGCGTGCGGCGCGTGGTCGGTGGCGACGGCGTCGATCGTGCCGTCGGCCAGTCCGGCGCGCAGGGCCTCGACGTCGGCGTCCGTGCGCAGCGGCGGGTTGACCTTGAAGACCGGGTCGTAGCTCTCGGCGCACGCGTCGGTGAGCAGCAGGTGGTGCGGGGTCACCTCGGCGGTCACCTGGACGCCGCGGGACTTCGCCCAGCGCAGCAGCTCCACCGAGCCCGCCGTCGAGACGTGGCAGACGTGCAGCCGCGCGCCGACGTGCCCGGCCAGCAGCACGTCGCGGGCGATGATCGCCTCCTCCGCGGCGGCCGGCCAGCCGGCCAGGCCCAGCCGGGCGGAGCGGTCGCCCTCGTGCATCTGCGCGCCGGCGGTCAGCCGCGGCTCCTCCGCGTGCTGGGCGACGACGCCGTCGAGGGCCTTCACGTACTCCAGCGCCCGGCGCATCAGCGCCGGGTCGGCGACGCAGTGGCCGTCGTCGGAGAACACGCGGACGCGGGCGGCGGAGTCGGCCATCGCGCCGAGCTCGGCCAGCCGCTCGCCGGCCAGGCCCACGGTCACCGCGCCCACGGGGACGACGTCGACCAGCCCGGCCGCCTGGCCCAGCCGCCAGACCTGCTCGACGACGCCGGCGGTGTCGGCCACCGGGTCGGTGTTGGCCATGGCGTGCACCGCGGTGTAGCCGCCGAGGGCCGCCGCGCGGCTGCCGGTCTCGACCGTCTCGGCGTCCTCCCGGCCGGGTTCGCGCAGGTGGGTGTGCAGGTCGACGAGGCCGGGGAGGGCGATCAGCCCGCCGGCCTCGACCACCTCGGCACCGGGCGCGGAGAGGCTCTCCCCGATGGCGGCGATCCGGCCGTCCGCCACCAGGATGTCGGCGGCGTCCTCGCCGTAGGGGCGGGCCCCCGTGATGAGCAACGTCATGAGGGGGCGCCTCCCAGCAGCAGGTACAGGACGGCCATGCGCACGGAGACGCCGTTGCCGACCTGCTCGACGATCGTGGAACGGACGGAGTCGGCCACCTCGGCGGCGATCTCCATGCCGCGGTTCATGGGGCCCGGGTGCATGACGATCGCGTCGTCGGCCAGGGCGCCCACCCGCCGGGTGTCCAGGCCGTAGCGGCGGCTGTACTCCCGCGCGCTGGGGAAGAACGAGGCGTTCATGCGCTCGGCCTGGACCCGCAGCATCATCACCACGTCGGCCTTGGGCAGCACGGCGTCCAGGTCGTAGGAGACCTCCGCCGGCCAGCTGCCCACCCCCACCGGCAGCAGCGTGGGCGGGGCGACCAGGGTGACCTCGGCGCCGAGGGTGTGCAGCAGCCGCACGTTGGAGCGGGCCACCCGGCTGTGCAGGACGTCGCCGACGATCGCGACCCGCACGCCCTCGACCCGGCCCAGCCGGCGCCGGATCGTGTAGGAGTCCAGCAGCGCCTGGGTGGGGTGCTCGTGCGTGCCGTCGCCGGCGTTGACGACGCTGCCGCGGACCCAGTTCGCCAGCCGGTGCGGTGCCCCGGAGGCGCCGTGCCGGACGACGATCGCGTCGCTGCCCATCGCCTCGAGCGTCAGCGCGGTGTCCTTGAGGCTCTCGCCCTTGGAGACGCTGCTGCCCTTGGCGGAGAAGTTGATGACGTCGGCGGAGAGCCGCTTGGCCGCCAGCTCGAACGAGATGCGGGTGCGGGTGGAGTCCTCGTAGAAGAGGTTGACGACCGTGCGGCCGCGCAGCGTCGGCAGCTTCTTGACCTCGCGGCCGGCGAGCGCGGCGTCGATCTGCGCCGCGGTGTCGAGCACCAGCGTCGCGTCGGCGCGGTCGAGGTCGGCCGCGTCCAGCAGGTGTCGCTTCACGCCTTCTCCCCCTCCGTGACCAGCACCTCGTCGGTGCCGTCGATCTCGTCCAGGTGCACGCGGACCTGCTGCGCGCGGGAGGTCGGCACGTTCTTGCCGACGTAGTCGGCGCGGATCGGCAGCTCCCTGTGGCCGCGGTCGACCAGCACCGCGAGCTGCACCGCGCGCGGCCGGCCGAGGTCGCGGAGCGCGTCGAGCGCCGCGCGGACCGACCGGCCGGAGTAGAGGACGTCGTCGACGAGGACGACCAGCCGGCCGTCGATGCCGCCCTCGGGCAGGACGGTGACCTCCAGCGCCCGGACGCCGCGCAGCCGCAGGTCGTCGCGGTAGAGGGTGATGTCGACGGTGCCCACGTCGACACGGGTGCCGGAGAAGGCCTCGATGCGGGCGGCGAGCCGGCGGGCCAGTGGGGCGCCGCGGGTCGGGATGCCGACCAGCACGAGGTCGGCGAGGCCGTTGCCCGCCTTCTCGATCAGCTGGTGGGCCATCCGGTCGACCACGCGGGCGACGTCGGGGGCGGTGAGGAGCGGTGCGGGGCTGCCGAGGGCAGCCGCGGACGAGTCGGCCATCAGGCCTCCTTCCCCGCCTCACTGGACGGGTCGTTAAAGGAGTGGTTGGACCGGAACCGACGGTACTGCACCCTCCGGTGTGACCCGCACCGCGCCCCGGAGAGGCGGAGATCGGATCCCGTCACCCGACAGGAGTCTTCTGGTGTCGCACTCTCCGCTCGACCAGTACGCTCCGTGACGACAACTCGACTTCGACGACGGACAGTGAGCAGGAAGCGATGAGCACCGACTACTCACGGGCCCTCGGTGCCCGGCTCCGGGCCATCCGGAACCAGCAGGGTCTCTCCCTCCAGGGTGTGGAGGACAAGTCACACGGCCGGTGGAAGGCCGTCGTCGTCGGCTCCTACGAGCGCGGCGACCGCGCGGTCACCGTGCAGCGGCTGTCCGAGCTGGCGGTCTTCTACGGCGTCCCGGTCTCCGAGCTGCTGCCCGACCCGCGGCCGAGCTCGGCGGTCACGTCGACGACGAAGATCGTGCTGAACCTGGAGTCCCTGGGCTCGCTGCCCGCCGACGAGGCCGGCCCGCTGGCCCGCTACGCCTCGACGATCCAGGCGCAGCGGCACGACTACAACGGCAAGGTCCTCTCGATCCGCGCCGAGGACCTCAAGTCGCTGGCGATCATCTACGACATGAGCCCCGACGAGCTGACCTCCCGGCTCATCGAGTGGGGCGTGCTCTCCCCCGGCATGGAGAGCGTCGTGGGCTTCGGCGGCGACGAGGACGAGGACGAGGTCAACCCCAACTGGGAGCGCCGCCGCACCCCGCGCTGACCCGGAGACGTCGAGGGCCCCTGACCGCACGGCGGTCGGGGGCCCTTCGCACGTCCGGCACAGGAAAGTGTCAGAGGGGCTCCCTAGCGTCGCCCGTGTCGCCGCCGATCCCCGAGGAGCCCCTGATGAGCCTGCCCGACCCGGTCCCCGTCGTCCTCGACGGTGAGCTCGTGCTCGCCGCCCGCCGGCGGGCGGCGCTGCGCCGGGTGCACCGGCAGCGGTCGGCCGCCCGGCTCACCGCGATGCTGGTGGCCGCCGGCCCCGGAGCCGGCCGACCGGGCTGACGCGTCAGCTGGTGGGCAGCTCCGCGTCGAGGATCGCGCCGAGGACGCCGTTGACGTAGGCCGGCGAGTCGTCCGTGGACAGCGCCTTGGCCAGCTCGACCGCCTCGTCGATGACCACGGCGTCGGGCACGTCGTCGGCCCACAGCAGCTCGAAGACCGCCATCCGCAGGATCGCGCGGTCGACGTCGGGCAGCCGCTCCAGCGACCAGCCGGTCGCGTGCCGCTCGATCAGCTCGTCGATGCGCGGCCCGTGCTCGACGGCGCCCTCGACCAGCCGGACGGCGTGGTCCGGGATCGGCGGGCTGGCGTCGGCCACCCGCTCGCGCAGCAGCACCAGCGGGTCGGCGCTGCGGACGTCGGCCTCGTAGAGGACGTCGACGGCGCGCTTGCGCGCCTTGGAACGGGCAGCCACGGGGAGCCGGTGCGTCAGTTGGCGCGGCCGAGGTACCGGCCGTCGCGGGTGTCGACCTTGAGCTTGTCGCCGGTGTTGACGAACAGCGGCACCGCGATCTGGGCGCCGGTCTCCAGGGTGGCGGGCTTGGTGCCGCCGGTGGAGCGGTCGCCCTGCAGGCCCGGGTCGGTGTGCTGGACGACCAGTTCCATGGTCACCGGGAGCTCGACGTAGAGCGGGTTGCCGTCATGGACCGCGACGACGACCTCGGTGTTCTCCAGCAGGTAGTCCGCCCCGCCGCCGACGGTCTCGGCCGGCACGTGGATCTGCTCGTAGGTGTCGCCGTCCATGAAGACGTAGTCGGTGCCGTCCTTGTACAGGTACGTCATCGACCGCTTGTCCACGTTGGCGGTCTCGACCTTGGTGCCGGCGTTGAACGTCTTGTCGACCACCTTGCCCGACAGCACGTTCTTCAGCGTGGTGCGGACGAAGGCGCCGCCCTTGCCCGGCTTCACGTGCTGGAACTCGGTGACGGTCCAGAGCTGGCCGTCGAGGTTGAGGACCAGGCCGTTCTTGAGGTCGTTGGTGGTAGCCATCAGAGGACCAGTAGTTCCTTGCTCGTGAGGGTCAACAACTCGGGCTCGTCGTCCGTGACGATCAGGGTGTCCTCGATCCGGACTCCGCCGTGGCCGGGGAGGTACACCCCCGGCTCCACGGTGACGGCCATGCCGGCGGCCAGCGTACCCGCGCCGAGCTGCCCGATGCCCGGCGCCTCGTGGATCTCCAGCCCCACGCCGTGCCCGAGGCCGTGGGTGAAGTGCTCGCCGTGGCCGGCGGCGGCGATGACCTCACGCGCCGCGGAGTCGACCGCGACCACGTCCGCGCCGACGGCGAGGGCGGCCCGGCCGGCGGCCTGCGCGGCCGCGACCAGCTCGTAGACCTCCCGCTGCCAGGCCGCCACGACCCCGCCCGGCCCGCCGAGGACGACGGTGCGGGTCATGTCGGAGTGGTAGCCGTCGACCGTCGCCCCGAAGTCCAGCTTGAGGAGGTCGCCCTCGCGCAGGACGGTCGTGTCCGGCCGGTGGTGCGGGATCGCGGAGTTCGCGCCCGCGGCCACGATCGTCTCGAAGGACGGCGCCTCGGCGCCCATGGCGAGCATCCGGGCGTCGAGCTCCCGGCCCACCTGCAGCTCGGTCCGTCCCGGCCGGAGCGCCCCCTCCGCGGCCAGCTCGGCAAGTGCCGCGTCGGCCACCGCGCACGCCCGGCGCAGCGCGTCCACCTCGTCGGAGTCCTTGATCGCCCGCAGTCCCTCCACCGCGCGGCGGACCGACACCAGCTCGGGCACGGTGCCGCCGGCCGCTGCGTCGGCGAGGACCGACTCCAGGCCGCGCAGCCCGTCGACGGTGACGTCGTGGCTCTCGTACCCGATCCGGCGGGCGGGCGGGCCCCCTGGATGAGAGCGCACCGCCTCGCGGGCGAGCGCGGCCGCGGTGTTCCGGTCGACGAGCAGCTCGACGTCGGGCACCTGGGTGCCGGCCTGGGTGGTGTAGCGGCCGTCGGTGCCGAAGACGTCCGGTCCGTCGGTGCGCAGCAGCAGCGCGCCGTTGGACCCGGTGAAGCCGGTGAGGTATCGGACGTTGAGCAGGTTGGTGACCAGGACGGCGTCCAGCCCGCGTTCGGCCGCGGTCGCCCGCAGCCGCTCGCGCCGCTCGGCGGCCCGGCTCACCGCGCCTCCCGTCGGGCTCGCTGTCGCCTCACCACGCCCCCCGTTCGGCTCCGCGCTCGCTCCGCTCCTCGCTCGCAGAGCTCGCTGCGATGCTCACTCGCTGTCGCCTCACCGCGCCCCCCGTTCGGCTCCGCGCTCGCTCCGCTCCTCGCTCGCAGAGCTCGCTGCGATGCTCACTCGCTGTCGCCTCACCGCGCCCCCCGTTCGGCTCCGCGCTCGCTCCGCTCCTCGCTCGCAGAGCTCGCTGCGATGCTCACTCGCTGTCGCCTCACCGGTGGTCCCGGGCCGCCAGCCAGCGCAGGGCCAGCACGTACCCGTCCACACCCAGCCCCGCGATCACGCCCTGGGCGACGCGGGAGACGTAGGAGAAGTGCCGGAACTCCTCGCGCTTGTGGATGTTGGTGACGTGCACCTCCAGCACCGGCGCACTCGTCGCGGCCAGCGCGTCGTGGAGGACCACCGAGGTGTGCGACCACCCGCCGGGGTTGATGACGATCGGGGAGCCGGCGTCGGTCGCCTCGTACACCCAGCGCAGCAGCTGGCCCTCGTCGTCGGTCTGCCGGACCTGCACCTGCAGACCGAGCTGGGCGCCGGCGGACTCGATCAGCTCGACGAGCTGGGCGTACGTCGTCGTCCCGTACTTCTCCGGCTCCCGCAGCCCCAGCCGGCCGAGGTTGGCACCGTTGAGCACCTGGATCGTCACGCTTCCTCCGATACTGCGGCCCACGCCGCGTCGAGCCAGGCCTGGTCGGGGTCGGTGAGGATGCGCGGCCGGCCGAGCCCGTCGAGGACGACGAACCGCAGCGAGGCGCCGCGGGCCTTCTTGTCCACCCGCATCACCGACTGCAGCCGCGGCCAGTCGCCGGCGTAGCGGGTCGGCAGCCCCATCGCGTCGATCAGCCGCCGGTGCCCGTTGACCTCCGCGCGGGTCAGCAGCCCCGCCTGGCCGGCCAGCTCGGCGGCGAACACCAACCCGACGGCGACCGCCTCGCCGTGCCGCCAGCCGAAGTCCTCCACGCGTTCGATCGCGTGGGCGAGGGTGTGCCCGTAGTTGAGGAACTCGCGCACGCCGGTGTCGAAGAGGTCCGTACCCACCGCGTCGGCCTTGACCTGCACCGCGCGCTCGATGAGCTCGGCGGTGTCCCGGCGGCCGGTGGGGTCGGCGTGGAGCAGGTCGAGGATCGCGCCGTCGGCGATGAAGCCGCACTTGACCACCTCGGCCAGCCCGGCGCGGAACTCCGCCTCCGGCAGCCCGGCGAGGACGTCGGTGTCAGCGAGCACCGCGGCCGGCGGGTGGAACGCGCCCACGAGGTTCTTCCCGGCACCGGTGTTGATCCCGGTCTTGCCGCCGACCGCGGCGTCCACCATGCCCAGCAGGCTGGTCGGCACCTGCACCACCCGCACGCCGCGCACCCAGGTGGCGGCGAGGAAGCCGGCGAGGTCGGTGACCGCACCGCCGCCCACGCCGACGACGGCGTCGGTCCGGGTGAGCCCCAGCCGGCCGAACTCCTCCCAGGCCGCCGCGGCGACCTCGGCGGTCTTGGCCGCCTCCCCGTCGGGGACGACGACCGCCTCGGCGGCGACGCCCGCGGACTGCAGGATCTCGACTGCGGCGCCCGCGCGCGCGGCCAGCGGCGGCGCGTGCACGACGGCGGCGCGGGCCGTCCCGGCCAGCACCAGGCCCAGCTCCACCTGCGCGGCGGGGCCGATGACGACCTCGTAGGGCTTGTCGCCCGCGACGTTCACCCGTCGCCTCATCATCGGTTCGCTCCCGCGGGCCGCTCCGCTCCTCGCTCGTTCCTCGCTGCGAGGCTCGCGCCCCTGTCCGCTCACGGCGTCGCCGCGCGGAGGGCGGTGGCCACGTCGGCGATCACGTCGCCGGGCTCCCGGTTGCCGGTGGGCACGGTGACGGTGGCGACCTCGGCGTACAGCGGAGCCCGCGCGAGGAGCAGGTTGCGCAGCGTGGCCCGCGGGTTCATGCCGAGCACCGGGCGCTCGCGGCCCAGGCCCACCCGCCGGGCGGCGGAGGCCAGGTCCACGTCCAGCCAGACCACGGTGCCGCCGGCCCGGCGGTAGCCGAGCAGCAGCTCCCGCGTGGCCGCGCTGAGCACCGCGCCCCCCCCGAGGGCGAGGACGCCGGCGTGCGTGGCCAGGGCGCGTGCCACCGCCTGCTCCTCCAGGGCGCGGAAGAACGGCTCGCCCCGGTCGACGAACAGGTCGGCGACGGACTGACCGGTGACGTCCTCGATGTCGGCGTCGGTGTCGCGGAACGGGACGCCGAGCAGTTCGGCGATGGCGGTGCCGACGGTCGTCTTGCCCGCCGACGGCGGCCCGACGAGGACCACGCGGGGGCCGACGGGGTTCGCGGACGTCATCGGATGGGGAGGGCGTCGAGGTAGGCCTGCACGTTGCGCCGGGTCTCGGGCACCGAGTCGCCGCCGAACTTCTCCAGCGCCGCGTCGGCCAGGACCAGGGCGACCATCGCCTCCATGACCACCGCGCCGCGGGGCACCGCGCAGGCGTCGCTGCGCTGGTTGATCGCGACCGCCGGCTCGAGCGTCGACGTGTCGACGGTGGCCAGCGCGCGCGGCACGGTGGAGATCGGCTTCATCGCCGCGCGGACCCGCAGCACCTCGCCGTTGGTCATGCCGCCCTCGATGCCGCCGGCGCGGTCGGTGAGCCGCTGGACGCGGCCGTCGGCGAGCACGATCTCGTCGTGGGCGACCGAGCCGCGGCGGCGGGCGGTCTCCAGGCCGTCGCCGACCTCCACCGCCTTGACCGACTGCACGCCCATGAGCGCGCCGGCCAGCCGGGAGTCCAGCCGGCGGTCCCAGTGCACGTGGCTGCCCAGGCCCGGCGGGAGGCCGTGGACGACGACCTCGATGACGCCGCCGAGGGTGTCGCCGTTCTTCCGGGCGTCGTCGACCTCGGCGACCATCAGCTCGCTGGTCGCCGGGTCCGCGCAGCGCACCGGGTCCTCGTCGATCCGGGGGTTGTCCTCCGGGCCGGGGACGATGCCCTCGGGCGTGACGACCGGGCCGATCGCCACGACGTGGCTGACCACCTCGGCCCCGAGCGCCTGGCGCAGGAAGGCGCGGGCGACGGCGCCCAGCGCGACGCGGGCCGCGGTCTCGCGGGCGCTGGCCCGCTCGAGCACCGGACGGGCGTCGTCGAAGCCGTACTTCTGCATGCCGGCGAGGTCGGCGTGGCCGGGCCGGGGGCGGGTCAGCGGCGCGTTGCGCGCCTGCCCGGCGAGCACCTCGGGGTCGACCGGGTCCGCCGACATGACCGTCGTCCACTTGGGCCACTCGGTGTTGCCGATCTGGACGGCGATCGGCCCGCCCTGGGTGACGCCGTGCCGGACCCCGCCGGTCAGCGTGACGACGTCCTCCTCGAAGGACATCCGGGCGCCGCGGCCGTGGCCGAGCCGGCGCCGGGCGAGGTCGACGTCGAGGTCGGAGGTCTGCACCCGCACGCCGGCGGGCAGGCCCTCGAGGATGGCGGTGAGCTGCTGGCCGTGCGACTCACCGGCGGTCAGCCAGCGCAACATGACCCGGATTGTAGGAGGACCCCCCTTCCCCCCTTCCCCCGCAGGCTCGGGCGGGGCCCGGGAGGGTGGCCGTTCCCGTCACCACGTGCCGGCGAGCGCCAGGGCCAGCACGGCGCCGACGAGCAGCGGTGGCCCGAACGGGAGGGCGCTGCGCCAGCCGGCCCGGCCGGTGGCCAGCAGGGCCAGCGAGACCAGTGCCCCGGTGAGCAGGCCGAGGAAGACCCCGGCCAGCAGCGCGCCCCACCCGACCCAGCCGAGCACCAGGCCGAGCAGGCCCAGGAGCTTGACGTCCCCGAAGCCGAGGCCCCGCGGGGAGACCAGGGCGACCAGTGCGGCCAGCCCGAACGCGGCCGCGGCGGCCAGTCCGGCCCGGAGCAGGGCGGTCCAGGTCCCCAGGACGGCGGCGTCGAGCAGCAGGGCCGCGGCGACGACGCCCGCCGTGGGGTAGGTGACCCGGTCGGGCAGCCGGTGGACGGCGAGGTCCACCCCGGCCAGCACCACCCCGGCCGCGGCGGCCCAGAGCAACCCGAGCGTGGCGGGCCGCAGCCCGGCGAGCTGCAGCACGCCGGCCAGGGCGGCGGCGAGCACGGCGCCGGTGACCGCGGTCCGGAGCGGGCTCGCCGTCGCCGCGTCGTCCCGCGTCGCCAGGCGCACGGTCAGCCGGGCCAGCCAGGGGCCCAGCGCGAGCGCCGCGAGGACGGAGGCGGCGACCGCGGCCGGCGGCAGGTCCGCCACGCCGGCGGCGGTCAGCGGGCGTCCAGCGCCGCGCGCATCTCCGCGATCGGCGCCGGCTGCCCGGTCATCAGCTCGACCTGGACCGTGGCCTGCCAGAAGAGCACCTCGAGCCCGCCGACCACCGCGCCGCCCGCGTCGGCGACCGCCGTCGCCAGCGGGGTCGGCCACGGGTCGTAGAGCACGTCGAGGACGGTCTGTCCGGCCCGCCAGGGCAGCGCGGCCACGACCGGCTGCCCTCCGACGGGGACGGTGCTGACCACGACCGACGCGTCGACGACCGCCTGCTCCAGCGACACGACCGTCGTCGGCACGGTGAGGGTGTCGAGCACCCGCAGCAGGTCCCCGGCGCGGATCGGTTCCCGGACGACGACGTCGACGTGCTCGGCGCCCAGGGAGGCCAGCGCGACGGCCGCGGCCGCCGCCGTGCCCCCGGCGCCGAGGATCGCGGCCCGCTCGACCTGCTCGACGCCGGCCAGCTGCAGTGCCATGCCGATCCCGGTGACGTCGGTGTTCTCCGCCCGCCAGCCGGCGTCCGTGCGCACCAGCGTGTTGGCCGCGTGCAGCAGCCGCGGCAGCGGCTCGACGACGTCGGCGACGTCGGCCGCCGCCTGCTTGCACGGCATGGTGACCGAGAAGCCGCGCCACTCCTCGCTGAGCCCCGCGAGCAGGGTCGGGAGGTCCTCGGCGCCGATGTCCAGGGCGTCGTAGGTCCACTCGGTCAGGCCGAGCGCGGCGTAGGCGGCCCGGTGCAGCAACGGGGACAGCGAGTGCCCCACCGGGCGGCCGAGCACGGCCGCCCGCCGGGTGCCGACGGCCGTGCCCGGAGTCCTCCGGTCAGCCACCGCAGCCGAGGCCGGCGGCGGCACACCGCTCGCGCGCCGCCATGAACTCCGCGTAGTCGGCGGTGAAGAAGTGCTTCCCGTCCTCGGACTCCAGCACGTAGTACAGGAGGTTCCCGGCCGACGGCGAGAGCGCCGCCTCCAGGCTGGCCTCGCCGGGCGAGCTGATCGGCGTGGGCGGCAGCGCGGCCCGGGTGCGCGTGTTGTACGGGCTGTCGGTCTGCAGGTCGGTGACGGTGAGGTCGTTGCCGTTCTTGCCCAGGCCGTAGGCGAGGGTGGCGTCGATGCCGAGCGGGATGCCCTGGCCCAGCCGGTTGTAGACGACCTGCGCGACATCCACCCGCTCCTCGTCCAGCCGGGTCTCCGACTGGATCATCGAGGCGACGGTGACGATGTCGAAGACCGACCGCCCGGCCGCCGCGGCCCGCTGCTCGAGCTGGATGGTGGCGGCGGTCTCGGTGAACCGGCCGACCATCGCGCGGAGCATGTCGGACGGGGTGTCGTCGGGCTGGAAGTCGTACGTGGCCGGGAAGAGGAAGCCCTCGAGCTGGCCGTTGGCGTAGGCGGGCAGGCCGAGCGCGGCGTGGTCGCCCGCGGCGGCCTGCAGCTCCTCGACCGGGGTCTGGGTGCCCTCCGACAGCCGCTGCAGGATCTGCTGCACCGTGAAGCCCTCGGGGACGGTGACCCGCGAGAAGAGCCGTGTGGCCGGGTCGAGCAGCAGATCGAGGGCGGCCTGGCCGCTCATCTCCGACCGCATCGCGTAGACGCCGGGCTGGATGCCGCGCGCCGCCGGCTCGGTCTCCGCGGCGTCGACGAACGGGCCCACCGAGGCGATGACGCCGGCGTCGACGAGGCTGCGCGCGATGTCGCTGAGGGTGTCGCCCACCGCGATGCGGACCTCGACGCTGCCCGAGCCCTGGCCGGCGAAGTCCTGGCTCGGCGGGTTGACCAGGTCGATGAGCGCCTTGCCGCCGAAGACGATGCCGGCCACCAGTCCGACGAGGACGACGAGGGAGAGGACGACGGCCAGCGGGCTGCGCCGGCGGCCGGACCGGCGGCCCCCGCCGCCCTCGCCGTCGTGACCGTCGTCGCCGTGGCCGCGGCGGGACCGGCGGTGGTCGTCGGCGCCGGAGGCCCCCAGGACCTCCAGGCCGCCGGTGGACTCGTGCTCGTCGTCCCAGCCGTGCGGGTCGGGGTGGGCGGTGCCGTGGTCGTCGTCCGGGTGGAGGCGGGGCCCGGCGGTGAGCGGCTGGGCCACGGTCGCGTCGTCGTCACGACCGACGTCGGTGCGGCGCTGCATCCGGGACCAGGCACCGGGCGGCCGCGGGGGGAGGTCGGGCAGCGGGGCCGACGGGTGGGCCGCGCGCTCCTGGCCGTCGGTCCAGCGCGGCGGGACGGGGCGGGCGCTGCCGTTGCCCGGCAGCGGGCCGGTGGTGCGGTCCTCGGGCGACGCGTGCCGGCCCCGCCGCGCGGACGGGGCCGGATCGCTCACGACCGCTCCCGCTGGGCGTCCAGATAGGCCTGGAGGATGACCACGGCGGCCGCCTGGTCGATCACCGAGCGCTGCTGACGGCTGTCCAGACCGTTCGCCCGGAGGGAACTGGCTGCGGTCACGGTGGAGAGCCTTTCGTCGACGAGGTGCACGGGCACGCTGCCGATGCGCCCGGCGAGTGCCCGAGAGTAGGCACGCGCCTCCTTCGCCGACGCGCCCGACGCACCCGAGAGGTGCCTCGGCTCCCCCACGATCACCTCTGTCACCTCGTGTTCCACCACGAGGTCGGCGATCCGGTCGAGGTCGGACTCGTTCCGTGCCCGCTGCACCGTCTCCAGCGGGGTGGCCAGCGTGCCGCTCGGGTCGGAGATCGCCACCCCCACCCGGACCGTGCCGACGTCGATGCCGAGCCGGCGACCCTGCCGCTGGCGCCGCGGCGGGATGGGCAACCCGCCGGGGAGGCCGCCGGACAGGTCGATCTGCGAGGTCTCGTGCCGGACCGGCGGGAACCCGGCGGACAGGTCGATCTCTGTGGTCTCGTGCCGCACCGGCGGCGGAGTGGGGCGGGGCCGGGCCGGGGGCACCGCCGGGCGGCGCACCCGGCGCTCCCCCACCGGACCGGTCTCGTCGGGGCGCTGCTCGGGCACCTCGCTCACCTCCCTGTGGCGGTCGCGACCGCCTGTTCGCCGGCCTGGAGGGCCGCGGGGATGCCGGCGGGGTCGGTCCCGCCTCCCTGGGCCACGTCTGTCTTGCCGCCGCCGCGGCCGCCGACCGGTGCCGCCGCCGCGCGCAGCACGTCGTTGGCCGACAGCCCACGCTCCTGGGCGGCCGGGTTGAGGGCCGCGACGACAGCCACCTTGCCCTCCGACTCCGACGCGAGCAAGACGACCGCCGGACGGTCGGCCGGGAGCCGGCCGCGCACGTCGAGGGCCAGCGTGCGCAGATCCCCGCCGCCCAGGCCGCCCGGCGAGCCGGTGACCACGGCGACCCCGCCGACGTCCCGGGCTCCGGCGGCCAGCTCGCCGGCCGCCGCGAGGGTCTGCTGGGCGCGCAGCTCGGCGAGTTCCTTGTCGACGTCCCGCAGCCGGGCGAGCATGCCGCTCACCCGCTCGGCGATGCCGTCGGTCGGGGTCTTGAGCAGGTCGGCCAGCTGGCGGACGAGGTCCCGCTCGCGGGCCAGGTACCGGAACCCGTCCAGCCCGACGACCGCCTCGACCCGGCGGGAGCCGGAGCCGACCGAGGACTCGCCGGTCAGCGCGAGGGTGCCGATCTGGGCGCTGCCCTGCACGTGGGTGCCGCCGCAGAGCTCGCGCGACCACGGGCCGCCGATCTCCACGACGCGCACCTGCTCGCCGTAGGTCTCGCCGAACAGCGCCAGGGCGCCGAAGGCCCGCGCCTCGGGCAGGGTCATGTAGCTGGCGGTGACCCGGTGGTCGGCGCGGACGGCGGCGTTGGCGACGTCCTCGATGTCGTGCCGCTGCTGGGCGGTGAGCGCACCCTGCCAGGCGAAGTCCAGCCGCAGGTAGCCGGGCCGGTTGTAGGACCCCGACTGGAGCGCCTGCGGGCCGAGCACCTGGCGCAGCGCCGCGTGCACCACGTGGGTGCCCGAGTGCGCCTGGCAGGCCGACAGCCGCCACTCGCGGTCCACCTCGGCGACCAGCTCGGCGCCCTCGCGCAGCTCGCCCTCGAGCACCCGCACCTGGTGGGCGACCAGGCCCTTGACCGGGCGCTGGACGTCGAGCACCTCGGCCCGCCCGCCGTCCCAGGTCAGGACGCCGGCGTCGGCCACCTGGCCGCCGGACTCGGCGTAGAACGGCGTCCGGTCGAGGACCACGCGGGTGATCTCGCCCGGGCCGGCGGTGGCGCTCGCCCCCTCCTCGTCGGCGAGGTCGGAGACGACGCCGAGCACGCGCGACTCGGTCCGCAGCGTGTCGTAGGCCCGCCAGTCGGTGGGGCCGTGGTCGGCCAGCAGCCGGCGGTAGGCCAGGACGTCGACCGAGCCGGTCTTCTTGGCCCGGGCGTCGGCGCGGGCCCGGTCGCGCTGCTGCTGCATGAGCGCGCGGAACCCGTCCTCGTCGACGGCGACGCCCTGCTCGGCGGCCATCTCGAGGGTGACGTCGATCGGGAATCCGTAGGTGTCGTGCAGCGAGAACGCCTGGTCGCCGGACAGCCGCGGCCGGTCGCTCTTCTTCGCCTCCCGCACCGCGGTGTCGAACAGCGTCGTCCCGGCCGTGAGGGTGCGGCGGAAGGCCTCCTCCTCCGCGTAGGCAACCGCGGAGATCCGGCCGAAGTCGGTTGCCAGCTCGGGGTAGCTGGGGCTCATCGCGTCGCGGGAGACCGGCAGCAGCTCGGGCAGCGTGGCCTCGTCGACGCCGAGCCGCTTCATGGAGCTGATCGCGCGGCGCAGCAGCCGGCGCAGGATGTAGCCGCGGCCCTCGTTGCCGGGGGTGACGCCGTCCCCGATGAGCATCAGCCCGCTGCGCACGTGGTCGGCGACGACGCGCAACTGCACGTCGGCGTCGTGATCGCGGCCGTACGTGACGCCGGCGAGCTCCGCGCCGCGGCGCAGCACCGGTGAGACCTCGTCGATCTCGTAGAGGTTGTTCACCCCCTGGAGCAGGTAGGCGACCCGCTCCAGGCCCATCCCGGTGTCGATGTTCTGCTTGGGCAGGTCACCGACGATGCGGAACTCCTCCTTGCTCCGCACGTCGTCGAGTTCGTACTGCATGAACACGAGGTTCCAGATCTCGAGGAAGCGGTCCTCGTCCACGACCGGACCGCCGTCGCGGCCGTGCTCCGGACCGCGGTCGTAGTAGATCTCGCTGCACGGCCCGCCCGGCCCGGGCTGGCCGGTGTGCCAGTAGTTGTCCTTGTAGCCGCGGCGCTGGATGCGCTCGTCGGGCAGCCCGGCGATCCGCCGCCAAGCGTCGGCGGCCTCGTCGTCCTCGTGGAAGACGGTGACCCAGATCTTCTCCGGGTCGAAGCCCAGCCCGCCGCCGTCCACCGACCCGGTGACCAGCTCCCAGGCGTACTGGATCGCGCCTTCCTTGAAGTAGTCGCCGAAGGAGAAGTTGCCGTTCATCTGGAAGAACGTGCCGTGGCGGGTGGTCTTGCCCACCTCCTCGATGTCGAGGGTGCGCACGCACTTCTGCACGCTGGTCGCCCGCGGGTAGGGCGCGGGCTCGCGGCCGGTGAGGTACGGGATGAACGGCACCATGCCGGCGACCGTGAACAGCAGCGACGGGTCGGGCGAGACCAGCGAGGCGCTGGGCACGACGGTGTGGCCGCGGGTGGAGAAGTGCTCCAGGAAGCGGCGGCGGATCTCGGCGGTCTGCATGGTCCTACTCGGGAGTCGAGGTGCGGGCGGCGGCGCCCGCGGGCGGTGAGGTGGTCAGTGGTCGGCGGCGTGCGCCCCACGACGGGCCGGCAACTGGATCTGGTCCCCCGTGGGCAGCGGGGCGTCCAGGCCGGTGCCGGCGCGGAGCTCCTGCTCCCGCTCGGCGGCGGCCGCGCGGACGTCGGCGCCGAACTCCCCGATCGCGTCGGCGAGGTCGCGCAGCCCCTCGACGAGGGCGCCGGCGATCCCCTGCGGCGTGAGCTTCTCGGCGGCCCGGGACACCTTGCGGACGACGAGCGCGCCGATGGTGATGCCCATGGCGAGCCAGAACAGCCGGCGCATCAGGCGGCCCGCCGGGCGGCCCGGCGCTCGCGCCGCGCGGCCTTGTCACGAGCGGCGGCGTCGGCGATCGCCTGGCCCTCTCGCTTCTTCTTCGCGGCGCTGCGGACGCCGTAGCTGAAGGCGGCGGCCTTGATCAGCGGGCTGCCCAGGGTGGCGGCGACGACGCTGCTCAGCGCGGCGACGTTGCTCGACACGTTGGCCGCGTTGCCGGTGATGTCGTCGACCCGCTCGAGGTTGCTGTTGACGTGGGCGACCGTCGTCGAGGCCTGGCTGAGGATGGGGGCGCTCTGCTCCCGGGCCTGGCGGATGGTGAGGGTCGCCTCGTCGAGGGTGCGCCCCAGCTTGAGGATCGGGACGGCCAGCAGCACCACCAGCAGCACCAGGGCCAGGGCTGCGATCAAGCCGGCCCACTCTCCTGCGGACACGCGGTCTCCTGTTCCTCGGCGACTGATTCCTCGTCGTCTGCGGCGGTTCGGCCGGCGGTGCGTCCCGCCCCGGACCTGCCGGCGGGCGTCGGCCCGGCGTGGTCACAGTAGTCGCGGGCCCGGGCGCCCGTCCGTGCCCCGCCGGGCGGTCAGCGGCCGCGGCGCACGATCGCGCGGAGCTTGGCCAGGCGGGCCGCGATCGGCCCCTCGGCGCCCCGGCTCGTGGGGCGGTAGTAGTCCCGGCCGACGAGCGCGTCGGGCGGGTACTGCTGCGGCACGATCCCGTCGGGCGCGTCGTGCGGGTAGCGGTAGGTGGAGCCGTGGCCGAGTTTCTTGGCGCCCGCGTAGTGGGCGTCGCGGAGGCCCGGGGGGACCGGGCCGGCCAGGCCGGCGCGCACGTCGGCGACCGACTCGCCGATGCCCACGGTGATCGCGTTCGACTTAGGCGCCGTGGCCAGGTGGACGACGGCGTGCGCCAGCGGGAAGTGCCCCTCCGGCATGCCGATGAAGGCGACCGCGTCCGCGGCGGCGACCGCGGTGAGCAGCGCGGTCGGGTCGGCCATGCCGATGTCCTCGCTGGCGGAGATGACCAGCCGCCGGGCGATGAAGCGGGGGTCCTCCCCCGCCTCCACCATGCGGGCCAGGTAGTGCAGCGCGGCGTCGACGTCGCTGCCGCGGATCGACTTGATCAGCGCGCTGGCGACGTCGTAGTGCATGTCGCCCTGCCGGTCGTAGCGGACCGCCGCCTGGGCCACCGCCGTCTCCAGCGTGGCCAGGTCCAGCACGTCGGTGCCCGCGGCCTTCGCCGCGCCCGCGCCCGACTCCAGCGCGGTGAGCGCCTTGCGGGCGTCGCCGCCGGCCACCCGGAGCAGGTGCTCCTCGGCCTCCTCGGTGAGCGTGACGGCCCCGTCGAGCCCGCGGTCGCTGGTCAGCGCCCGACGCAGCACCGCGCGGACGTCGTCGTCGGAGAGCGGCTGAAGGGCCAGCACGAGGCTGCGCGACAGCAGCGGGCTGACCACGGAGAAGAAGGGGTTCTCGGTGGTGGCCGCGATCAGGCTGACGATCCGGTCCTCGACGGCGGACAGCAGCGAGTCCTGCTGGGTCTTGGAGAAGCGGTGGACCTCGTCGATGAACAGGACGGTGCGCCGTCCGGCGTAGGTGAGCTCGCGCTTGGCGCTCTGGATGACCGCGCGGACCTCCTTGACCCCGGAGTCGAGCGCCGACAGCTGGACGAACTGCCGCTTGGTGGCCAGGGAGATGACGTGCGCCAGGGTCGTCTTGCCGGTGCCCGGCGGCCCGTAGAGGACCAGCGACATCGGCTCGTCGCCCTCCACCAGCCGGCGCAGCGGGGCGCGCGGACCCAGCAGGTGCTGCTGGCCGACCACCTCGTCGAGCGCGCGCGGCCGCATCCGGACGGCCAGCGGGGCGCCCGGGTCGACCGCCGGGGTCTCCTCCGGCGCCGGGTCGAACAGCGAACTCACGGTTGCGACGCTACCCGCGGGGCACGACAGCCCCGTGCAGAAGCGACACATCGGGGACCGGACCGTCAGCGCCATCGGGCTCGGCGCGATGCCCCTGTCCACCAAGACCGACCGGCCGTCGCCGGCCGACGCGGAGGCGGTCGTGCACGCCGCGCTCGACGCCGGCGTGACCCTCATCGACACCGCCGACGCCTACTCCCACGACGAGGCGGAGTTCGGCCACAACGAGTCGGTCGTGGCCGCGGCGCTCGCCTCGTACGGGTCCGGCGCGGCCGACGTGCTGGTGGCGACCAAGGGCGGGCACACCCGGCGCGGCTCGGACTGGGGGCTCGACGGGACGCCGGCCTACCTGCGTCGCGCCTGCGAGGCGTCGCTGCGCCGGCTCGGCGTCGAGGCGATCGGGCTGTACCAGCTGCACCGGCCCGACCCGGACACGCCCTGGGAGGAGTCGATGGGGGCCCTGCGGTCGCTGGCCGACGACGGGCTGGTGCAGATGGTGGGCATCTCCAACGCCGACGTCGCGCAGATCGACGTCGCCCGGTCGATCGTGGGTCCGGCGCTGGTGAGCGTGCAGAACCAGTTCTCGCCCGGCTGGCGGTTCTCCGCCGACGAGGTGAGCCACTGCGCCGCGCACGGGCTGGCGTTCCTGCCGTGGAGCCCCTTCGGCGGGGTGTCGGCGGCGGGGTCGCTGGACGCGACCGCGCCGGCGTTCAGCGCGGTCGCCGAGGAGCTGGGCGTGTCGGTCTACCAGGTGACGCTGGCCTGGCACCTGGCGCAGTCGGACGCGGTCATCCCGATCCCGGGGGCGTCGCGGCCGGCGTCCATCGTCGACTCCGCGGCCGCGGCACACCTGCAGCTGAGCCCCGACCAGCTCGCCCGCCTCAACGCCTGACCCCTCCCGCAGTTGATCTCGTCGGGTGGCGGTCGCCTGCGGCGCGTCGGGCCCCCACCCGACGATGATCAACTCGGCTGCCGGCGCGTCCACAGGCCCGGCGCTCCTCCACAGATCCCGCCGGGACGCGGCCACCTGAGCCACGACCTCCACGTCCGGCTGGACGACGCCGTCGACCGGCACGAGCGGCTGGCGCTCCTGAGCACCGCCCTGCCGCCGGACGCCGCCTCACCCCGGACGGGCTCGACCGCCGGCTGGCCCGGGCGCGTCGCGCCGCGGGGTGGTGCGGGCGCGGGAGTGCGCACCGCTGCTGTCTGCCCTGGCGATGTCCCGCCCGGAGAGCCTGATGCGGTACTGGCTGGTGCGCAGCGACCTCCCCGAGCCGCAGCCACAGGTGCCCGTGCGCGACCGGTGGGGCCGGGTCGTCGCGCACGGGGACCTCGGCTACGAAGCGTGGAAGGTCGTGCTGGAGTACGAGGGGCGGCAGCACGCCGAGGCCGGGCAGTTCGGCCGGGACATCGACCGCTACTCGCTCATGGCCGCCGACGGCTGGCTGGTGCTCCGCTTCGCCGCCCGGCACGTCGGCGGACCGCGGCTCGTCGTCGACCGCACGCGCCGGGCGTTGACGACCCGCGGATGGCGCCCCTCCCCCCGTTGATCATCGTCTGGGAGCTGTCCGGCGCGCCGAGGGCAGCCGCCGGACGGCGATGATCAACCGGGGGAAACAAGTCACGCGGGGGGCTCAGCGGCCCAGCACCTCGCGCAGCGCCGCCAGCACGAGAGCGACCGTGTCCGGCCGGGCGTTGTGACCCATCAGGCCGATCCGCCAGACGGTGGCCGCGTACGCCCCGACGCCGCCGCCGATCTCGAGGTCGTAGCGCTCGAGCAGCTCCTTGCGCACCGCGGCGGAGTCGACGCCGTCGGGCACGCGGACCGTGGTCAGCTCCGGCAGCCGGTACCCCTCGGCGGCGAACAGCTCCAGCCCGAGCTCCTGCAGCCCGTCGTGCAGCAGCCGGCCGGCCTCGGCGTGCCGGGCGTGCACCGCGTCCAGCCCCTCCTCGAGCACCCGGCCCAGGCCCGCGTGCAGCGACACGACCATCCCGGTCGGCGCGGTGTGGTGGTAGGTGCGGCCACCGGAGCCGGCCGCCTCGCCGGCGTACCCGCCGAGCATGCCGAGGTCCAGGTACCAGCTCTGCGGCTTCTCGATCCGCCGCTCCCAGGCCCGCTCGTTGATCGTGAACGGCGCCAGTCCCGGGGCCACGCCCAGGCACTTCTGCGAGCCCGAGTAGGCGAGGTCGACGCCCCAGTCGTCCAGGCGCACCGGGATGCCGCCCAGCGACGTGACACAGTCCGCGAGCAGCAGCGCCTCCCCCTTGCCGGCGGCCAGCGGCTCGAGGTCCGAGCGGACGCCGGTCGAGGTCTCGGCGTGGACGGCGGCGATCAGCTTCGGCGAGGGGTGCGCGGCCAGCACCCGCTCGGCGTCGACCGGCTGTCCCCACTCGTGGTCCACGCGGACCACCTGCGCGCCGCAGCGCGAGGCGACGTCGACCATGCGCTCGCCGAACAGCCCGTTGACGGCGACCACCACGACGTCCCCGCGGCCGACCGTGTTGACGAAGGACGCCTCCATCCCCGCCGACCCGGTCGCCGACAGCGGCAGGGTGCGCCGGTTCGTCGTCCCGAACACCTGGCGGAGCCGGTCGGAGGTCTCGTCGAGGATCCCCAGGAAGACGGGGTCGAGGTGGCCCAGCAGCGGCTGGGTGAGGGCGACGGTCGCCTCCGGGTAGGGGTTGGAGGGGCCGGGTCCGAGCAGGGTGCGGGCACGCAGCGGCATGTCCAGCAAACTACCGGCGTGACTCCCGACCAGCCGGGCGACCTCGATCGCGACGCGGCGTCCGCGCTGTGGCGGGACTACGTCGCCACGCTCCCCGCCCCGCCGCTGGAGGAGCCCACCGTCGAGCGGTTCGGTGACGGCGTCGCGCTGGCCGACGAGCTGCTCGCGCTGGTCCTCGCCGGCACCAAGCGGGCGACGGCCGGGCTGGTCGCCGACTTCGCCGCCGACGGCGAACCGCTGCCCCGGATCGGTGGGCACTGGGTCGTCTGCGACGGCGCCGGCGTCCCCCGCTGCGTGCTGCGCAGCGTCGAGCTGCGGATCGGCCCCCTGGCCAGCGTCGACGACACCTTCGCCTGGGACGAGGGCGAGGGCGACCGCACCCGCGCCGGCTGGCTGGCCGGGCACGAACGCTACTTCCGCCGCACCCTGGCCGCCCGGGGCCGCGAGTGGTCCGACGACCTCGAGGTGGTCTTCGAGCGCTTCCGCGTCGTCTGGCCCCCCGAGGTCGCCGAGTGACTCAGTGCGCCGGGTTGGTCGGCCCCGGGGCGCCCGGCTCGCCGGGCAGCGCCGGCTCCTCCGGCTGGACGTCGATGCCCGCCTCCTTGCGCTGGGCGTCGGAGATCGGCGTCGGCGCGCCGGTGAGCGGGTCGAACCCGGCGCCCGTCTTCGGGAAGGCGATGACCTCGCGGATCGACTCCACCCCGGCCAGCAGCGCCGTCAGCCGGTCCCAGCCGAGCGCGGCGCCGGCGTGCGGGGGCGGGCCGTAGGCGAACGCCTCGAGGAAGAAGCCGAACCGCTCGCGGGCCTCCTCGCGCGACATCCCGAGGGTCTCGAACACCCGCTCCTGCAGGTCGGCGTCGTGGATGCGGACCGAGCCGCTGGCGAGCTCGTTGCCGTTGACCACCAGGTCGTAGGCGTCGGACAGCGCGCCGGCCTTGTCCTCGGCGAACCGTTCCCGCCACTCGGGGGTCGGCGAGGTGAACGGGTGGTGCATGAACGTCCAGTCGCCGTCCTCGGTCTCCTCGAACATCGGGAAGTCGACGACGAACAGGAACGACCAGCTGCCCGGCTCGATCAGCTCCAGCCGCTTGGCGATCTCGTTGCGGGCCGCCCCCAGCAGCTCCTGCGACGAGCGCCGTTGGCCGGCGGCGAAGAACACGCAGTCCCCGGGCCGGGCGCCCACGGCCGCGAGCAGGCCGGCGCGCTCCTCCTCGGAGATGTTCTTCGCGACCGGCCCGCCCAGCGTCCCGTCCTCGGCGATCGTCACGTAGGCCAGGCCCCGCGCCCCGCGCGACTTCGCCCAGTCCTGCCAGGCGTCGAACGCCCGCCGCGGCTGCGACCCGCCCCCGGGCATGACCACGGCGCCCACGTAGGGCGCCTGGAACACCCGGAACGGCGTGTCGGCGAAGTAGGACGTCAGCTCGGTCAGCTCGATGCCGAACCGCAGGTCCGGCTTGTCCGAGCCGAAGCGGTCCATCGCCTCGCGGTAGCTCATCCGCGGGATCTCCGGCAGCTCGTAGGCCGCCAGCTCCCGCCACAGTGCGCGGACGACGTCCTCGACGACGGCCAGGACGTCGTCGCGCTCGACGAAGCTCATCTCGAAGTCGAGCTGGGTGAACTCCGGCTGCCGGTCGGCGCGGAAGTCCTCGTCCCGGAAGCAGCGGGCGATCTGGTAGTAGCGCTCCAGGCCGCCGATCATCAGCAGCTGCTTGAACAGCTGCGGCGACTGCGGCAGCGCGTACCACTTGCCCGGCTGCAGCCGGACGGGGACGACGAAGTCCCGCGCCCCCTCGGGCGTGGAGCGGGTGAGGTTCGGCGTCTCGACCTCGACGAACCCGTGCCGCGCCATCACCCCGCGGGCGATCCGGCTGATCTCGCTGCGCAGCCGGATGGTGCGGGCCGGGCCCTGCCGGCGCAGGTCCAGGTACCGGTACCGGTAGCGGACGTCGTCGGACGCGGCCTGGTCGGTCTCGATCGGGAACGGCAGGGGCGCGGCGGTGGACAGGACCCGCAGGGCCGAGGTCGCCACCTCGATCTCCCCGGTCGGCAGCTCGGGGTTCTCGTTGCCCTCCGGGCGGCGGCGCACCTCCCCGGTGACCAGCACGCAGAACTCGTTGCGCAGGTGGTGTGCCTCCTCCTCGCGGACGACGACCTGGACGTAGCCCGAGGCGTCGCGCAGGTCGAGGAAGACGACCCCGCCGTGGTCGCGGCGGCGGGCCACCCAGCCGGCGAGGGTGACCGTGGAACCGGCGTCGGTCGCGCGCAGCGTGCCGGCGTCGTGGGTGCGGAGCACAGGAACTGCCTTTCGGGTTACCAGCGGTCGTGCACGTGGGCGCGGATGCGCTCGTCGTACACGCGCTCGAGGTCGGCGAGCTGGGTGTCGGTGAGGGGGGCGAGCGAGGCGGCCGCGACGTTGCCGCGGACCTGCTCGACGGAGCGGGCGCCGGGGATCACCGTGGTGACGCCGGGCTGGTCGATGACCCAGCGCAGCGCGAACGCCGCCGTCGGGGCGTCTCCGGAGACCTCGGCGACCTCTCGGGCGGCTGCGACGCCGACCTCGAACGGCACGCCGGCGAAGGTCTCGCCGACGTCGAAGGCCTCGCCGTGCCGGTTGAAGTTCCGGTGGTCGTCGGGCGGGAACGTCGTCGACTCGTCGTACTTGCCGGTGAGCAGGCCGCTGGCCAGCGGGACCCGGGCGAGGACGCCGACCCCCGCCTCGGCCGCCGCGGGCAGCAGCTCCTCCAGCGGCTTGCGGCGGAACACGTTGAGGATGACCTGGATCGTCTGCACACCCGGGTGCGCCAGCGCCGTCAGCCCCTCGGCCACGGTCTCCACCGAGACGCCGTAGGCGGCGATCGCGCCGTCGGCCACCAACCCGTCGAGCGTGTCGTAGACCCGCTCGTCGGAGTAGACCGCCGGCGGCGGGCAGTGCAGCTGGACCAGGTCGAGGGTGTCGACGCCGAGGTTGCGCCGCGACCGGTCGATCCAGGCGCGCAGGTTCTCGGGCGTGTACTGGGCGGCCTCGAACGGATCGGCGCGGCGACCGGCCTTGGTCGCGACGAACGGCCGGTCCGACCGGGCCACGAGCGCCCGCCGGATCCGCTGCTCGGAGCGCCCGTCGCCGTACACGTCGGCGGTGTCGAACAGCGTCACCCCCGCGTCCAGCGCCGCGTCGAGGACCGCTGCGGCCGCGTCGTCGTCGACGTCCCCCCACTCGGCGCCCAGCTGCCACGTGCCCAGGCCGACGACGCTGACGTCGGCCCCTGTCCGCCCGAGCGGTCGCTGCTCCATCACTCCCCCACCGTCGCACGTCGCACCGTCTGGAACAGCTCGGCGACCGGGACGGCGGTCTGCTCGCCGGTGCGCAGGTCCTTGAGCTGGCCCACCCCCTCGGCGAGGTCGCGCTCCCCGATGACCACGGCGTGCGAGGCCCCGGACCGGTCGGCGGCCTTCATGGCGCCCTTGAGCCCGCGGTCGCCGTAGACGGTGTCGGCCGAGACGCCGGCCGCGCGCAGCTGCCCGACCAGCCGCACCGCCAGCCGCTTGGCCTCGGCCCCCAGCGGGACGACGAACGCCTGCACCCCGGCCGCCGCGCCGATGTCCAGGCCCTCGGCCGCCACGGCCAGCAGCGTCCGGTCCACGCCGACCGCGTAGCCGATGCCCGACACGTCCGGCCCGCCCAGCGCCGCGGACAGCCCGTCGTAGCGGCCGCCGCCGCCGATCGCCGACTGCGCCCCGAGCCCGTTGTGCACGAACTCGAAGGTCGTCTTCGTGTAGTAGTCCAGCCCGCGCACCAGCCGGGGCGCCTCGGTCCAGGTGACGCCGAGGTCGGTGAGGTGCTGGCGGACGGCGTCGTAGTGCGCCCTCGTCGAGTCCGACAGGTGGTCGACCATCAGCGGGGCGTCGTCGAGCTGCGCCTGCACCTCGGGGCGCTTGTCGTCCAGGACCCGCAGCGGGTTGATCTCGGCACGCCGGCGGGTGTCCTCGTCCAGGTCCAGCTTCGCGAGGAAGTCCACCAGCAGCTCGCGGTACTGCGGCCGGCAGGTGGCGTCACCGAGCGAGGTGAGCAGCAGCTCGAAGTCGGTCAGCCCCAGGTCGCGGAAGCCCTGCACGCCGAGAGCCACCACCTCGGCGTCCAGCGCGGGGTCGTCGACGCCGAGGGCCTCCATGTCGACCTGGGTGAAGTGCCGGTAGCGGCCGGCCTGCGGGCGTTCGTAGCGGAACGCCGAGCCGACGGTCCACAGCTTGACCGGCAGCGCGCCGGTGTGCAGCCGGTGCTCGATGAACGCCCGCATGAGCCCGGCCGTGAGCTCCGGGCGGAGGGTGAGCGAGCGGCCCCCGCGGTCGTCGAAGGTGTACATCTCCTTCGTCACGACGTCGGTGGACTCCCCCACCCCGCGGGAGAAGACGGCGGTCTCCTCGAACACCGGCGTCTCGACGTAGCCGTAGCCGGCCCGCCGCAGGGGCGCGGTGAGCGTGTCGCGGACGGCCAGGAAGCGCGCCGACTCCGGCGGCAGCGTGTCGAAGGTGCCCTTCGGCGCGGTCAGGCCATTGCTCACAGCGCCCTCCGTTCGACTCCGGGCTCGTTCCGCTCCTCGGTCGCTGTCCCCCGCAAGCGGGAGGTGCCCCCAGCCTGGAGCGCTGCTCGCTCCCCCGTCGTCTTCACAGCCCGCGCCCCTTCGGCGCGGGACCCGCACCGGCGGCCGCCTCGGCCAGGTACGGGTTGGTCGCCCGCTCCCGCCCGATCGTCGTGGCCGGCCCGTGCCCGGGCAGCACCACGGTCGCGTCGTCCAGCGGCAGGACGACGTCCCGCAGCGACCGCAGCATCGCGTCCCAGGACCCGCCGGGCAGGTCGACGCGGCCCACCGACCCCGCGAAGAGGACGTCGCCGGCCAGCAGCCCCGGCGCCTCGCCCAGGTCGACGGAGAACACCACGGAGCCCTGGGTGTGCCCCGGCGCGTGCCGGACGGTCAGCTCGACGCCGGCGAGCGAGAGCACCGCGCCGTCGTCGAGCGGCAGGACGTCGGAGGGGTCGGGCAGCGCGACGCCGGCGATCAGCGGGGCCAGCTGCGGACCGTGCCACCGGGCGGGGTCGGCGAGCATGCCGAAGTCGCTCGGGTGGAGGTAGGCGGGGATGTCGTAGCCGTCGCAGACGGGCAGCACCGAGAAGGTGTGGTCGAGGTGGCCGTGGGTGAGCACGACGGCGACCGGCTTGAGGCCGTCCTCGGCCAGCATCCGGGCCAGCGGCTCGACGGCGTCCATGCCGGGGTCGACGACCACGCACTCCTGCCGCGGCCCGGGGGCGACGGCGTAGCAGTTGGTGCCGAACGCGCCGGCCGGGAACGAGCGGATGAGCACCCGTGCAGGTTACGCGGGGCAGTTCCGCCGCTCCGGGGCTCTCCGGCTGCCGGTGGAGCGGCGGCATCGCCACCTAGACTCGCGGATCGACCAGCGGTGCGTGGACGCGCCTCCCGGCTGCCAGCCGCGCCCCGCCGCAGCACCCGTCCGTCCGAGGAGTACCACCCGTGCCCAGCAACAAGCAGCGGCGGCAGGCCGCCCAGCGCCGCCTGCAGCGTCAACTCGAGCGCCGCGCCGAGCTGGCCCGCAAGCGCCGGCGCAACGTGCTGATCGGCGTCACCGTCGTCGCCGTGCTGCTCGTCCTCGGGGCCGTCTGGCTGATCACCGGCGTCGGCGGGGACGACCCGGCCGACTCGGCCGCCGCCGACCCGACGCCGTCGTCCTCCGCACCGGCCGTCGACGGCAGCGACGGCACCTGCGACTTCACCGCCGACGCCTCCGGCAACCCCGACCTGACCGAGGTCGGGACGCCGCCGGCCGAGGTCACCCCCTCGGGCACCACCGCGCTGACCATGACGACGAACTTCGGCCCGGTCGGGCTGACCCTGGACCAGGCCGCCGCGCCGTGCGCATCGGCGAGCTTCGCGTACCTGACCGGCCAGGGCTTCTTCGACGGCACCGTCTGCCACCGGGAGACCGACAGCGAGGGCCTCAAGGTCCTGCAGTGCGGCGACCCGAGCGGCACCGGCCGGGGCGGCCCCACCTACGAGTTCCCCACCCAGGTCACCGGCAGCGAGACCTATCCGCGCGGCACCCTGGCCATGGCCAACAGCGGCGACGGCTTCGACGGCAGCCAGTTCTTCCTGGTCTACGGCGACAGCCAGCTCTCCCCCGACTACACCGTCGTCGGCACCATCGACGAGGCCGGGCTCGCCACCCTGGACACCATCGCCGCCAACGGCAACGACGCCAGCAACGGCCCCGGGGACGGCGCGCCGACCCAGGAGGTCCGCATCGAGACGATGACGATCGCCGCGTGACCGCGTCCGCGACGGCGCGGCTGCGGGCCGCGACCGGGCTGGCCGGGGCCCTGCTGGCCCTGGTCGCCTGCTCCGGCAGCGCGCCGGACTCCGGCGAGCAGGCCGGCCCGGGCGGCGGCTCCGACGGGGGCGGCGGCGCCGGCTCGGGCGGGACGGTGAGCTGCGACTGGTCGACCGACGAGTCGGGCAACCCCTATCTCATCGACGTCCGGCCGCCGGCCGACGACGTGCCCGCCGAGGGCACCGTGGACCTGCTGATGTCGACCAACCTGGGCGACCTCACCCTGACCCTCGACCAGCAGGCCACCCCGTGCGCCGCGGCCAGCCTGGTCCACCTGGCGGAGGTGGGCTTCTTCGACGACTCCCCCTGCCACCGGCAGGTCGACAGCGCGGGGCTCCAGGTGCTGCAGTGCGGCGACCCGACCGGCACCGGCGCCGGCGGGCCGACCTACACCTTCCCCACCGAGGTCACCGGCGAGGAGACCTATCCGCGCGGCACCATCGCGATGGCCAACAGCGGGCAGGGCTTCGACGGCAGCCAGTTCTTCCTCGTCTGGGGCGACAGCCAGCTGTCGCCGGACTACACCGTCGTCGGCACGGTGGACGACGCGGGGCTGGCCGTCCTCGACGTCGTGGCCACCAACGGCAACGACGGCTCCATGGACCCGAGCCCCGGCGGCGGCGCCCCCACCGTGCCGGTGAGCATCGAGTCGATGACCGTCGTCTAGGACCTCAGGCCGTCACGCGCTCCACGTCGAACACGCCGTCGACGTTGCGCACGGTCTGCAGCACCGCACCCAGGTGGGCCGGGTCGGCCAACTCGAAGGTGAACCGGCTGACCGCCACCCGGTCCCGGCTGGTCTGCACCGACGCGGACAGGATGTTGACCCGCTCGTCGGCCAGCGCCTTGGTGACGTCGGAGAGCAGCCGGTGGCGGTCCAGCGCCTCCACCTGGATGGCCACGAGGAACACCGCCCCCGGCTGGCTGGCCCACTCGACCTCGACCAGCCGCTCGGGCTTGCGCTTGAGGTCCTCGGCGTTGGTGCAGTCGGTGCGGTGCACGCTCACCCCGCCGCCGCGGGTGACGAAGCCGAGCACGCCGTCACCGGGGACCGGCGTGCAGCACTTGGCGAGCTTGGCCCAGACGTCGCTCATGCCGTGGACGACGATCCCCGGGTCACCGCCGGCCGGGCGGCGGTGCACCGGCCGCTTGGTCGGGATGGCGGTCTCGGCGATGTCCTCGACGGCGCCCTCGGCGCCGCCCAGGGCGTTGAGCAGCTTCTCCACCACCGAGGCGGCCGAGATCTGGTGCTCTCCCACCGCTGCGTACAGCGCGGTGACGTCGGCGTAGCGGAGGTCCTTGGCCAGCGTGGACAGCGCCTCGCCACCGAGCAGCCGCTGCAGGGGCAGCCCGGCCTTGCGCATGGCCCGGGTCAGCGCCTCCTTGCCGGCCTCGACGGCGTCCTCACGGCGCTCCTTGGTGAACCACTGCCGGATCTTGGTCCGGGCGCGGGAGGAGCCGACGAAGGACAGCCAGTCCTTCGACGGGCCGGCCGTCGGTGACTTGGAGGTGAAGATCTCGACGACGTCGCCGTTGTTGAGCGTGCTGTCCAGCGACACCAGCGTGCCGTTGACGCGGGCGCCGATGCAGCGGTGACCGACCTCGGTGTGCACCGCGTAGGCGAAGTCGACCGGGGTGGAGTTGCCCGGCAGGCTCACGACGTCGCCCTTGGGCGTGAAGACGAAGACCTCCTGCGGACCGAGGTCGTAGCGCAGCGTCTCGAGGAACTCGCCGGGCTCCTGCGCCTCGCGCTGCCAGTCCAGCAGCTGGCGCAGCCACAGCATGTCGTCGGGCGAGCCGGCCTTGGCGCCGCCGAACTCCCCGGCCGCGGGCTTGCCGCCGGCCCGCGCCTTCTCCTTGTACTTCCAGTGCGCGGCGATGCCGTACTCGGCGGTCCGGTGCATGTCGTGCGTGCGGATCTGCAGCTCGACCGGCTTGCCCTGCGGCCCGATCACCGTCGTGTGCAGCGACTGGTACATGTTGAACTTCGGCATCGCGATGAAGTCCTTGAACCGCCCCGGTACCGGCTGCCAGTGCGCGTGCATGATGCCCAGAGCGGCGTAGCAGTCGCGGACGGAGTCGACCAGGATGCGGATGCCGACGAGGTCCCAGATGTCGGCGAAGTCGCGGCCGCGCACGATCATCTTCTGGTAGATCGAGTAGTAGTGCTTCGGGCGGCCGGTGACGACCGCCTCGATCTTCGCGGCCTTGAGCTGGTCGGTGACCGCGGTGGTGACCTCGGCGAGGTAGGTGTCCCGCGACGGCGCCCGCTCGGCCACCAGGCGGACGATCTCGTCGTACCGCTTCGGGTACAGCGTGGCGAAGGCGAGGTCCTCGAGCTCCCACTTGATGGTGTTCATACCCAGCCGGTGGGCCAGCGGGGCGAGGATCTCCAGCGTCTCGCGCGCCTTCTTCTCCTGCTTCTCCGGCGGGAGGAAGCGCAGCGTGCGCATGTTGTGCAGCCGGTCGGCCAGCTTGATGACCAGCACCCGGGGGTCGCGGGCCATCGCGACGATCATCTTGCGGATCGTCTCGGCCTGCGCCGCGTCACCGAGCTTGACCCGGTCGATCTTCGTGACGCCGTCGACCAGGTGGGCCACCTCGGGCCCGAACGCCTCGGTGATCGACTCCAGCGTCTGGCCGGTGTCCTCGACCGTGTCGTGCAGCAGCGCGGCCACCAGCGTCGTGGTGTCCATGCCCAGCCCGGCCAGGATGGTGGCCACCGCGAGCGGGTGGGTGATGTAGGGGTCGCCGCTCTTGCGCTTCTGCGCTGCGTGCGCGCCCTCCGCGACGTCGTAGGCGCGCTGCAGCAGGGCGAGATCGGCCTTGGGGTGGCTCTGCCGGTGCAGCGCCGCGAGCGGCTCGAGCACCGGCCGGACGACGCCGCTGCGCTGGCCGGCCACGATCCGCCGGGCCAGCCGGTCACGGACCCGGCGCTTGGGCGCGCCCTGGACGTCCTGCTCGCCCGGCGGCTCGGATCCCACGTCGTCGGGACGGCGGACCACCGGCCGGCTGGGCAGCGGCGGTCGCTCGACCGGAGCCTGCTCGGGGGCCTCGGTGCCGGTGCCGGCGGGCAGGGCGGGCGCATCGGGCCGCGGGGCAGCCACGTTGGTGGCGGCGTCGGGGCCCATGGCGACTCCTGCAGGCCGGAGGAGAGACGACCCACCCCATGCTAGTCGGGCCGCGTGTCGCCGCGTGCCCGCCGGGTCGACGGTGTCCCCCTCAGGTGGTCCAGAGCGCGTGCACGGCGTGCGGGGCGACCCGCTGGCGGCCGCCGAGCCGCGCCAGCTCGACGACCACCGCGACCGCCGTCAGCACGCCGCCGAGGCCCTCGACGAGCGCGACCGCGGCGGCCAGGGTGCCGCCGGTGGCCAGCACGTCGTCGACGAGGAGCACCCGCTGGCCGGGCCGGATGGAGTCGGTGTGCAGCTCGAGGGTGGCGGTGCCGTACTCCAGCGTGTAGTCCGCCGACACCCGCTCGCGGGGCAGCTTGCCGGCCTTGCGGACCGGCACCACGCCGACGCCGGCCTGCACCGCGACCGCGGCGGCGAGCAGGAAGCCGCGGGCCTCCACGCCGACGACCACGTCGAAGCCCGGATCGCCGTCGGTCGCCAGGGCGGCGACCCGGGGGTCGGCGAGCGAGGCCGTGGCCAGTCCCGCCACCATCCGGCGGAACGCCGGCCCGTCGGCGAAGACCGGCGTCAGGTCGCGGAAGACGACGCCCGGGCTGGGGAAGTCCGGGACGTCGACCGCGAGCGCCGCGATGAGCTCGTCCAGCGGCGGCGTGCCGGCGTCGGCGGCCGGCACGGCTCCGGCGCTCACCGGCGCTTCTTGGCCGACGAGCTGCCGGACCGGCGCGCACCCGGCCGCTGCGGGCGGGCACCCGGCCGCGGTGCCGCGGTCGCCCCGGTGCGCGGCTCGGGCCGCACCGACTCCGGCGACTCGACGACGACGTCGGCCGCCGCGGGACCGAGGTCCTCCTCGCGCTCGGCCAGCGCCACCCCGGCCGGGCCACGGGCCGCGCCCCGGGCGCGCCGGGCGCTGGCCACCGGTGCCGGGCCGGCGAAG
>NZ_JALPKQ010000023.1:0-80868 GCF_051383655.1 Geodermatophilus sp. CPCC 205761 | reverse complement strand
CCTCCGACTTCCAGGCGCGGCAGGAGCGCGCGGCGCGGGAACGGGCCGCCGCCGCTCGGCTGGCCCGTGAGCAGGGCGCGCAGGTCGCGGCCCGCGTGCGGGCGGAGGCCGAGGCGGCCCTCGCGGCGCTCGCCGGCTCGCTGTCCCGGGCGGCCGCCGAGCGCGACGAGCTGGCGCGGGTGCGCACCGGCCGGGAGGCCGAGCTGCTCGAGGTGCGGGCGGCCGTGCGTGCGGCGACCGCCGAGCTGGAGCGCCTGACCGACGAGGTGCACCGCGACGAGGTGGCCCGCGCCGAGCAGCGCTACCGGATCGAGAGCCTGGAGGGCCGCGCGGCCGAGGAGTACGGCGTCGACCTGCCGACCCTGCTCGCCGAGTACGGGCCCGGCGCGCCGGTGCCGCCCACCCCCGCCCAGGTGGCGGCCGCCCAGGACGCGGGGGAGCCCGAGCCCGAGCCGGTGCCCTACGACCGCGCCGCGCAGGAGCGCCGGGCCGCCCAGGCCGAACGCGACCTCGCCACCCTCGGCAAGGTCAACCCGCTGGCGCTCGAGGAGTTCGCCGCCCTGGAGGAGCGGCACGGGTTCCTCGCCACCCAGCTGGAGGACCTCAAGGCCACCCGCCGCGACCTGCTGACCGTCGTCCGCGAGGTCGACGAGCGGATCCACGACGTCTTCGCCTCCGCCTTCGCCGACGTGCAGCGGGAGTTCGAGCAGGTCTTCGCGACGCTGTTCCCCGGCGGCTCGGGCCGGCTCACCCTCACCGACCCGGAGGACCTGCTCACCACCGGCGTCGAGGTGGAGGCCCGCCCGCCCGGCAAGAAGGTCAAGCGGCTGTCGCTGCTGTCGGGCGGCGAGCGCTCGCTGACCGCCGTCGCGCTGCTCGTGGCGATCTTCCGCGCCCGGCCCTCGCCGTTCTACGTGCTCGACGAGGTCGAGGCGGCGCTCGACGACGTCAACCTCGGCCGGCTGCTCACCCTCGTCGAGCAGCTGCGGTCGACGTCGCAGCTCATCGTGATCACGCACCAGAAGCGCACGATGGAGATCGCCGACGCGCTGTACGGCGTCAGCATGCGCGGCGACGGGATCACCGGCGTCATCAGCCAGCGCCTCCGCGAGGCCGAACCCGCCTGAGACCCGAGGCATAGGAAGCTCTTCCCACGTCGTCGAGCCGAGGACGTGGGAAGAGCTTCCTATGCCTCGTCAGACGCCGGAGGTGACCTCGAGGTCGACGACGAGCGGCAGGTGGTCGGAGGCGCCGGCGCCGTCCAGCACGTGCGCGCGGGCCACGCCGATGCCGGGGGAGACCCACACCTGGTCGATCCGCCGGTGCGGCCGGCCCGCGGGGTGGGTCTCGCCGTGCTGGTGGTGCCAGAACCGCCAGCCCGCCTGATCGTCCCGCTCGGGGGCGAGCTCCCACGCGTCGGTGAACCGCTCCCGCAGCACCGCGAGCTCGGGGCCGTCGGGGTCGGCGTTGAAGTCGCCGACGAGGACGCCGGTCGCCATCGGGTCGGTGTGCAGCCCGGCGATCATCTCCACCTGGGCCGACCGCTCGTCGACGGAGTGGGTGCTCAGGTGGGTCGTCATCACCCAGAGCGCACCCCCGTCCAGCTCGACCATCGTCCGCAGCGCGCTGCGCGGCTCACCGGACCCGGGCAGCGGGTGGACGTCGCTGACGAGGATCGGCAGCCGGGAGAGCAGCGCGTTGCCGTACTGACGCGGCTTGGCGGCGGCGGCGCTGGCCTCGTCGATCGCCGGTCCCCACGCCAGCTGCATGTCCAGGGCCCGCGACAGCAGCAGCGCCTGGTCGACGTCCTCGCTGCGGCCGCCGAAGTACCGGTCGACCTCCTGCAGGCAGATGACGTCGGCGTCGGCGGCGGCGAGCACCTTCGCCAGCCGGGGCAGGTCGTGCCGTCCGTCGCGGCCCACCCCGTGGTGGGTGTTGAACGTGATCAGCCGGACGGGGATCGGCGGCTGGCCTGGACCGGGGGCGGGTCGCGTCACCGCCTCAGCCTGTCACCTCCGCCGGGGCCGGCGCCGACAGCGGCAGGTCCAGGACTTCCTCCAGGGACTTCTCGGGTTCAGGACGCCGCTCGCTCACGAACAGCCGGAACCGGGCCTCGCGTCCGTCGAGCTCCAGCTCGCCGAGCTGGTTGCCGAAGTACGGGCCGGCGGCCTTCTCCCACGACAGCGCGGAGGGCCGGACCCGGGCCAGCCGGGCCATGCCGGTCATGAGCCGTCGCGCCCAGCCGCTCCAGCCGATCCGGAAACCGACCTTGATCGGGTGCGGTGCCTGGTTGTGCAGCGGGGAGACGGTCAGCTGGTGCACGCGGGTGGCCAGGCCGCCGGGGTGCACCAGCTCCGCCGCGTAGGCGTGGTGGACGTCGCCGGAGAGGACGAGTGCGGTCGCCGGCGGCCGGCCGTGCTCGCCGCGGCCCACGGCGACGAGCAGCCGGCCCAGCCGCTCGAAGGAGTCGCCGAACGCCGCCCAGTGCTCGAGGTCCGCGGCCTGCCGCAGCTTCTCCGACAGCCGGCCGACCGGTCCGCCCAGGTGCCGGCCGTTGAGCGTCTCGCTCCACCGCTCGATCTGGTGGATCGCGTGCGGCAGCAGCCACGGCAGCGACGTGCCCAGCACGACGTGCTCGACGCCCTCCTCGACCGCTCGGCGCACCGCGGCCTCGACCCAGGCGAACTCGGCGTCGTCCACCATCCGGCGGCCGTGCTCCTCGAGCACCCGGCCGGCCCGGCTGTCGATCATCACCATCCGGACCTCGCCCCAGTGCCGCACGTAGCTCCACCGGGTCGAGCGGGGATCCGCGTCGGCCGCCTGCGCCATCGCCCGCAGCACCGGCATCGCGTCGCCGGTCGACTCCCGGACCGCTGCCCACACCTCGCTCTCCGCCAGCTCCTGCGGGCTGAGGTTGCCCAGGTGCTGGTAGACCCAGTAGCTGACCAGGCCGCCGACGATCCGCTCGGCCCACCACTGCTGGCCGGTGACCTCCCGGCGCCAGGCGGCCGAGGTGTTCCAGTCGTCGATCATCTCGTGGTCGTCGAAGATCATCGACGACGGGATGGTCGACAGCAGCCAGCGCACCTGGGGATCGCTCCAGGACTCGGCGTAGAGCCGGGTGTACTCGTCGAAGTCGGCGACCTGCGTCTTCGGGTCGGCCGGCTGCGCGCGGCGCAGCGTGAGCCACTGCTTGGTCTGCCAGGTCAGCTCGTCGGCGTAGACCTGGTCGCCGAGCAGCACCAGCGCGTCCGGCCACTGGTCCTCGGGCTGGCCGGTCAGCCGGGCGGCATAGGTGTCCAGCGCGTCGGGTGGGATGCCCTCGCTGAGGTCGACCGTGCTGGGCGTGGCGTAGCGGCAGGAGCCGAAGGCGATCCGGAAGGGCCCGGGCCGGCCCGGCGTCCGGATCCGGCTGGGCGGGAAGGGCGAGGCGGCGTCCGGCCACGCGCGCTCGCCGTCGAGGCGGACCTCGTAGGGCGTGGTGCTGCCCGGCTCCAGCCCCTCGACCAGCACCAGGGCGTAGTGGTGCGCGCCGACGGCGAACGTGCGCGCGCGGCGGCCGAGCACCTCGACCTCGCAGGGCCGGTCGACCTCCACCCAGATGGTGGCCGACACGGGGTCGACGTGCCGGAGCAGCGGACCGAGCAGGAGGACCGGGGACTCGCGGCGGGGCAGGGGCATGCCGACCAGCGTGGCCCACGCACCTGTGTTCCGCCCAGCCCCCGCTGTGCGGCTCCTGGGAGACTGACGGCCATGGAGTTCGTGCTGATCGCGGTCGCGATCCTCGTCGTCGCCCTGGTCCTCGGGATCAGCCTGCTGGTCGGTCGCGGCCGCCGCACCACCCGCCTGGACGACGACGCGGTCTCCGGCACGACGCTGACCCGGCCGCGCCCGCCGGCGCCGACTCCGACGGAGGAGCCGCGGCCCTCCGGGTCCACCGCCACCGGGCTCGGGCTGCCACCGGAGACGGTCGAGCCCGCCGCGCCGCCGACCGAGCTGCCCCCCGCCGAGCCGGAGCCCGGCCTGCTCTTCGAGACGCCGCCGCCGTCGGCGGGCCGGCTGGTGCGGCTGCGCTCGCGGCTGGCCCGCTCGCAGTCGTCGCTGGGCCGCGGCCTGCTGACGGTGCTGGCGCGGGAGAAGCTGACCGAGGACGACTGGGAGGAGATCGAGGAGACCCTCCTCGCCGCCGACGTCGGCGTCGCCGCGACCACCCAGATCGTCGACCGGCTGCGCACCCAGTCGATGGTGCTGGCCACCGCGTCCGGCGAGGACCTGCGCCGGCTGCTGGTCCGCGAGCTCACCGCCGTCCTCGGCCCGGACCTGGACCGCGGCCTCGGTGTCGAGCGCCGCGAGGGCCGGCCCGGCGTCGTCCTCGTGGTCGGCGTCAACGGCGCGGGCAAGACGACGACGGTCGGCAAGATCGCCCGGGTGCTGGTCGGTGACGGCCGGAGCGTCGTCCTCGGCGCGGCCGACACCTTCCGCGCGGCGGCCGCCGACCAGCTGGAGACGTGGGGGGAGCGGGTCGGCGTCCTCACCGTGCGCGGCCGCGAGGGGGCCGACCCGGCGTCGGTCGCCTTCGAGGCGGTGCGTACGGGAGTGGAGGCCGAGGTCGACACCGTGGTCGTCGACACCGCCGGCCGGCTGCACACCAAGGGCGGCCTCATGGACGAGCTCGGCAAGATCAAGCGGGTCGTGGAGAAGCAGTCCCCGGTCACCGAGGTGCTGTTGGTCCTCGACGCGACGACCGGCCAGAACGGCGTCGTCCAGGCCCGCGTCTTCACCGACGCCGTCGACGTCACCGGCGTCGTCCTCACCAAGCTCGACGGCACCGCCAAGGGCGGCATCGTCGTCTCCGTGCAGCGCGAGCTGGGCATCCCGGTGAAGCTCGTCGGGCTGGGGGAGGGGGCCGACGACCTCGCGCCCTTCGAGCCGGAGGCGTTCGCCGAGGCGCTCGTCGGCTGACAGCCGCGGGAGCATCGCAGCGAGCGAGGAGCGGACCGGGGACGTCGTCGGCTAGCGGATCGCGGCCGGGTCGAACCCGTAGGGCAGCTCCAGCCGGTGCCGGGCGAGCAGCTCGGTGTCGGCGAGCAGCGCGCGGGTCGGCCCGTCGGCGACGACGACCCCGCCGTCGAGCACCACCGCACGCGGGCACAGCTGCACGGCGTAGGGCAGGTCGTGGGTGACCATCAGCATGGTCACCGGCAGCGCCTGCAGGACCTCGGCGAGCTCCCGGCGGCCGGCCGGGTCGAGGTTCGACGACGGCTCGTCGAGCACCAGGATCTCCGGGTGCATCGACAGCACCGTGGCGACGGCGACCCGGCGGCGCTGGCCGAAGGAGAGGTGGTGCGGCGGCCGGTCGGCGGCGTCGGTCATGCCGACCTGCTCCAGCGCCGCGGCGACCCGCGCCCCGACCTCGGCCTCGGGCAGCCCCAGGTTGCGCGGGCCGAAGGCGACGTCCTCGCCGACCGTGGGCAAGAACAGCTGGTCGTCGGGGTCCTGGAAGACCACCCCGACCCGCCGCCGGACCTCCTGCAGGTGCGACCGGTCCACCGGCAGGCCGGCCACGGCGACCGCGCCGCGCCCGCCGCGCAGGATGCCGTTGAGGTGCAGCACGAGGGTCGTCTTGCCCGCGCCGTTGGGCCCGAGCAGCGCCACCCGCTCGCCGCGCTCGATGCGCAGGTCGACGCCGAACAGCGCCTGGTGCCCGTCGGGGTAGGCGAAGGCCAGGTCCTCGACGAGCAGCGAGGGGGGTGTGCTCACCCGAGCAGCAGACCGGACGCCAGGACGGCGCCGGCGGCCAGCGGCAGCGCGAGCGCGGTCAGCCACGCCCGGGCGGGTACGGCCGCGGTCGGTCCGGTGGGCATCCGGCCCGCGTAGCCACGGGACAGCATCGCCAGGTGCACCCGCTCGCCGCGCTCGTAGGAGCGGATGAACAGCGAGCCGGCCGCCGGGCCGAGCACCCGCAGCGCGCCGAGGTGGCGGCCCCGGAACCCCCGCGACTCCCGGGCGACCCGCATCCGGCGCAGCTCGCCGCCGACGACGTCGGCGTAGCGGATCATGAACATCAGGATCTGGACGAGCACCGTGGGCAGCCCCAGCCGCTCCAGACCGCGCAGCAGCGCCCGGGGCTCGGTGGTGGCGGCCAGCACGGTGGCGGCCAGCACCGACAGCGTCGCCTTGGCCAGCAGCCCCCCGGCGGCGGCCAGGCCGCTCTCGGACAGGGACAGCCCGGCGACGTCCACCCGCGGGCCCTGCGCCACGAACGGCAGCAGCAGGGCGAACACGACGAACGGGGTCTCGACCGCCAGCCCGCGGGCCAGCCGGGCCGGGCCCACACCCGCCACGGTCGCCACCGCGAGGACGAGCGCCAGGTACCCCGCGTAGGCGGCCCACGCCCAGCCGGCGTGCACGGGGGTCGCGACGACGACGAGGGCGAACCCGAGGACGGCGACCAGCTTGAGGTGCGGCTCCATCCGGTGCACCGGGCCGGCCCCGGCGACGTAGGCGGCGCCGAGGAGACCGCCGTGCCCGGCGCCCACGGTCAGCTGCCGGTCGGGGCGGAGTCGCGGCCGCGGCGGCGCACGAGCAGCGTGAGGCCGCCGGCGAGGAGCAGCGTCACCGCGACGCCGACGACGCCGGCCAGCCCGCCCGAGAGCCGCTCCGAGTCGACGCCATCCACGCCGTAGTCGGCCAGCGGGGAGCCGGCGGCCGCGCTGTCCTCGGCGGTGTGCGCGAAGCCGGTCTGCTCCGCGGCCCACTCCAGGCCGTCGGGGGAGCCGCTGGCGTACCAGCTGCCGACCCCGGCGATGAGCAGGGCCACGACCAGGCCGGCGATCCAGAGGCCGCGGCGGCGGGGGGCGCTCACCGGGCACCCGCCTGCGCCGGCGCGGAGCGGCGGGCCAGGTCGGCGGGACGGCGCAGTGCGGCCGCCCCGTGCACCAGGTCGGGCCGGACGGCGAGGACCGCGCCCAGCACGGCGACGCTGATCGCCGCCTCGCCCAGCCCGATGAGCAGGTGGATGCCGCCCATCGTGGCGGCCACCGCGCCCAGCGGGACGTCGGCGACACCTCCGACGGCGAACAGCCCGACGAAGGCCAGCGCCGAGGCGGGCACGGAGAGGAAGGCGCCCACGCCGGCCGCCGTCAGCACGCCGGTGCGGGTGCGCGGCAGCACCGCCGAGAGCAGCCGGAAGACGCCGTAGCCCACGCCGACGGCGACCAGGGCCATCAGCGTGACGTTGGTCCCGAGCGCGGTGATCCCGCCGTCGGCGAACAGGACTGCCTGCACCAGCAGGACGACGGTCATGCAGAGCACCGCCGTCCACGGCCCCACGAGGACGGCGGTGAGCGCGCCGCCGATGAGGTGGCCGCTGGTGCCCGCACCGACCGGGAAGTTCATCATCTGCACGGCGAAGACGAACGCCGCGGTCAGGCCGGCCAGGGGAGCGGTGCGCTCGTCCAGCTCCCGGCGCGCGCCCCTCAGGGCGACGGCCACCACGCCGGCGGCCACCGCGCCGGTCGCCACCGACGTCGGCGCGTCGAGGAACCCGTCGGGTACGTGCACGCTGCCTCCTCGCGACCGCCCGGGGATGGGCGGACCAGCAGCGACCTTATTGCAGACGATTGGCAAGTGCACACGGGTCGCAACAAGCCCGCCCGCGTGTGACGCGCGTCATCCGGGAGGCCCGCGCAACACGGTTGGAACACGAGGGGCGGACACGCGGGTCGGAGTTCACCGTCCGGAAACAGCGTCGCGTCATCGGCGGAAACAGGACGACGGCACGGTGAACGCCACGTCGCCCCTCCCTGTGGAGGGGTGCCGGTCCAGCCCCCCGCCCCGGGCGCCCATGGCGCCCCGGTCCCACCCCGTGGCCCAGCCACACCGATCCGTCAAGGAGGTTGCCGTGGACACCGGCGACACCGCGTGGGTCCTGGCCAGCGCCGCCCTGGTGCTGTTCATGACTCCCGGCCTGGCGCTCTTCTACGGCGGCATGGTCCGCGCGAAGAGCGTCCTGAACATGATGATGATGAGCTTCGGCGCGATCGCCCTGATCGCCGTGCTCTGGGTGCTCTACGGCTACTCGATGGCCTTCGGGGACGACGTGGGCTCCGGCCTGCTCGGCGACCCGTTCGAGTTCTTCGGCCTGTCCTCGCTGATCGGGACCGGCGGTCTCGACGCGGCGTTCGCCCCGGACAACCTCGTCTTCACCATCCCGTCGCTGGCCTTCGTCGGCTTCCAGGCGGTCTTCGCGATCATCACCGTCGCGCTGATCTCCGGCGCGATCGCCGACCGTGCCCGCTTCGGCCCGTGGATGGTGTTCGCCGGGATCTGGGCGACCGTCGTCTACTTCCCGGTCGCCCACTGGGTCTTCGCCTTCAACGGCGCGGAGTCCGAGACCGGTGGCTGGATCGCCAACAACCTGCTGGCCATCGACTTCGCCGGCGGGACCGCGGTGCACATCAACGCCGGTGCCGCCGGCCTGGCGCTGGCCCTCGTGCTCGGCAAGCGGCGGGGCTTCGGCCGCGACCCGATGCGCCCGCACAACCTGCCGCTGGTCATGATCGGCGCCGGCATCCTGTGGTTCGGCTGGTTCGGCTTCAACGCGGGCTCCGCGCTGTCGGCCAACGGCCAGGCCGCGGAGGTCTTCGTGACCACGCTGGTCGCCACCGGTGCGGCCACCCTCGGCTGGCTCCTCACCGAGAAGATCCGCGACGGCCACGCCACCTCGCTGGGCGCCGCCTCCGGCGTCGTCGCCGGCCTGGTGGCCATCACCCCGGCCTGTTCCTCGGTGACCCCGCTGGGGGCCATCGCCGTGGGCCTCGGCGCCGGTGTGCTGTGCGCCCTGGCGGTCGGCCTCAAGTACAAGCTCGGCTACGACGACTCGCTCGACGTCGTCGGCGTCCACCTCGTCGGTGGCCTCTGGGGCACCCTCGCCATCGGTCTGTTCGCCTCCGCGGCCACCACGGCCGGTGTCGACGGCCTGTTCTACGGTGGCGGCGTCGACCAGCTCTGGCGGCAGGCGATCGGCGCCCTCGCGGTCCTGGTCTACTCCTTCGTCCTCACGCTGGTGATCGGGTTCGTCATCTCCAAGACGATGCGCTTCCGGATCACCGAGGACGAGGAGGTCCGGGGCATCGACGGCGTCGTGCACGCTGAGACCGCGTACGACTTCGCCTCCCTCGGGGGCGGCGGCGGCGCTCCGACTCTGGGCACCCAGGCGCGAGCCGAGGCCCGCAACACGGAAGGGATCCGGGCATGAAGCTCGTCACCGCCATCGTCAAGCCGTTCAAGCTGGACGACGTCAAGAACGCCCTCGAGCTCATCGGCATCGCCGGGCTCACCGTCAGCGAGGTCCAGGGCTTCGGTCGGCAGCGCGGCCACACCGAGGTCTACCGCGGCGCGGAGTACCAGGTGGACTTCGTCCCGAAGGTGCGCATCGAGGTCGTCGTGAGCGAGATCGAGGCCGCCCGCGTGGTGGACGCGATCGTCGAGGCCGCCTCCACCGGGCAGATCGGCGACGGCAAGGTGTGGGTGACGACGATCGACGAGATCGTCCGGGTCCGCACCGGCGAGCGCGGCGCCGACGCCCTGTAGGGCCCCGGCGGCCCCCCTGCAGGGTCCCGCCGCGAGCTTGCGAGCGGTGGGGGCAGGGAGGTCCTTTCTCGTCGGCCGGGGTGGTGGGAGGGTCCGCCACCCCGGCCGACGCCGTTTCTCGTTGAGGAGCAACCGGAGGGGGACACGTGCTGGACACCGGGTCGCTGCCCGCACTGCCGCGGGAACGGCGGGTCGCGGAGATCGAGTCCTGGCTCGCCGGGCTGCTGGACGACGCGGTCGCGGGCACGCCCCCGCCCCGCACGAAGCGCGGGGGACCGCCGCCGCGCACCGGCGCCGAGGGCATCGCCCTGGTGGCCGTGGGCAGCTTGGGCCGGCAGGAGCTCCCGCCGCACGGCGACCTCGACCTCGTCCTGGTCCACGACGGTCGGCCGGAGATCGCCGCGCTCGCCGACGCCGTCTGGTACCCGATCTGGGACGCCGGCGTGCGGCTGGACCACTCGGTGCGCACCGTGTCCGAGGCCGTCGGCGTCGCCTCCACGGACGTGAAGGCCGGCCTGGGGCTGCTGGACGCCCGGCTGGTGGCCGGGGACGCCGACCTCGCCGCCACGCTGCGCGCCGCGACCCTGGCCAGCTGGCGGCAGTCGGCGTCCCGGCTGCTGCCCCAGCTGCGGGACCTGCGCCGCGGCCGCGCCCGGCAGGTGGGCGAGCTGGCCTTCCTCCTCGAGCCGGACCTCAAGGAGGCCTACGGCGGGCTGCGCGAGGGCCAGGTGCTCCGCGCGGTGGCCGCCGCGCAGCTGGCCGACGAGCCGTCCGCGGAGTCCGAGGAGGCATACGCGTTCCTGCTCGACGTCCGCGACGAGCTGCGCCGCCGCTCCGCCCGGGCCGGCGACGTGCTGGTCCGGCAGGAGCAGCGGCCGGTCGCCGTCGCGCTCGGCCTGCCCGACGAGGACGCCCTGCTCCGCGAGGTGAGCCTGGCCGGACGGCGGCTGGCGTTCGTCGCCGACGAGACGTGGCGGCGGGTGGAGGCGACCCTCGTCCGCCGTCCCCGCGGCCGGTACCGCCGGGTGCGCCGCGAGCCGCTGGCCGAGGGCGTGGTGCGCCAGGGCGACGAGGTCGTCCTCGCCCGCGACGCCCGCCCCGCCGCCGACCCCGGCCTCGCGCTGCGCGGGGCCGCCGCGGCCGCGCGGGCCGACCTGCTCCTGTCGCCCTACACGCTCAAGGTGCTCGCGGTGCACTCGCCGCCGGTGCCCGAGCCGTGGCCGGCGGAGGTGCGCTGGTCCTTCCTGCGGCTGCTGGCCAGCGGCCGGTCGGCCGTCCCGGTCCTGGAGCAGCTGGACCAGGAGGGGCTGCTGGCCCGCCTGCTGCCGGAGTGGGACCGGGTCCGCTCGCTGCCGCAGCGGCACCCCTGGCACCGGTTCACCGTCGACCGGCACCTGGTCGAGGCCGCCGCCGCCGCCGCGGAGCTGACCCGGGACGTCGACCGGCCCGACCTGCTGCTGGTGGGGGCGCTGCTGCACGACATCGGCAAGGGCTGGCCCGGCGACCACAGCGCGGTGGGGGAGCCGATCGCCGCCGCGATCAGCGCCCGGATGGGCTTCTCGGCCGCCGACGTCGCCACCCTCGCCGCGATGGTGCGCCACCACCTGCTGCTGCCCGACACCGCCACCCGTCGCGACATCGACGACCCGGCGACCATCGAGCGGGTCGCGGCGACGATCGGCTCGGACCCCGCCCTGCTGCAGCTGCTGCACGCCCTCGCGCAGGCCGACGGCGCGGCGACGAGCAGCTCGGCCTGGTCACCGTGGAAGGCGCACCTGGTCGCCGCCCTCGTCGCGCGGGTGCAGGCCCGGCTCGGCGGCGTCGTCAGCCACGACCCCGAGCCGGTGCTGAACCCTGGGGCGCCGCAGGTGAGCACCGACGTGCCGGGGGGTGTCGCCGGCGTCTCCGTGGGGGTGGAGGAGGTCGCCGACGGCCAGCAGGTGACGATCGTCGCCCCGGACGGGCACGGGCTGTTCAGCTGCCTGGCCGGGGTCCTCGCGCTCAACCAGCTCGACGTCCGCGCCGCGAAGGTGAACGTCGTCGAGGGGCGGGCGACCGCGGTCTTCGCCGTCCGGCCGCGCTTCGGCCGCGCCCCGGTGCCCTCGATCCTGGCCGACGCCGTCCGCGCGGCCCTGGAGGGGACGCTGCCGCTGGCCGAGCGGCTGCGCCAGCGGGAGGTGGACTACCGGCAGGACGGCGTCCGCGCCGCGCCGCCGCGCATCTCCTGGCACAACAACGAGGTGACCGGCGACGCGACCGGCATCGTCGAGGTCCGCGCCGGCGACCGCGCCGGGTTGCTCTACCGGCTCACCGCCGCGCTGGCCGCCGAGGGGCTGGACGTGACCTCCGCACGGATCGAGACGCTGGGCGCCGACGCCGCCGACCACTTCTACGTCTGCAACCCCTCCGGCACGCCGATCGACGTCGAGCAGCGCTCGCGGGTGGAGGCCGCCCTGGCCGCCGCCGTCCGCGGCGCGGTCCCCGACCCCGTGCCGGGGGACACGCCGGGCTGACGTGCGCGGTTCTGTCGGTACCCCGTGTCACCGTCGAGGGCAGTGGAACGGAACGGTCCACCGGCACGGGGAGGGGAACTGCACATGTCCGACCGGTCCTTCGAGATCGCGACGGCCCAGGGGCGCGTCTGGCGCTGCTCGGCCTGCGGCGACGACCGGGAGTTCGTGCAGCCCGCGTGCGTCGACGGCCACACCGAGGACGGCGGGGAGTGCCCCGAGTGGGCGTGTGCCGGCTGCGGCGCCGCCGTCGTCACCGCCGGCGGCGGAACGGCAGTCGAGGTGCTCACCCGCCTGGCGGCCTGAGGCTCGCGGCGGGGTCCTGCAGAGCGTGCCACCGGCTCGGGCGCTGCGCTCGTTAGGCTGGTCCGGAGGTGGCGCGGCGGCACCGGGGTCCCCGGCTGTCGCACGCCGAGCAGCCGGTCGGTCCGACCGGCGGGCCGCGCCCACGAGCTCTGCGAGGACGTGCTGTGTTCGAGACCCTCTCCGATCGCCTCGACAAGGTCTTCAGCGGCCTGCGCGGCAAGGGTCGGCTCACCGACGCCGACATCGACGCCACCGCGCGCGAGATCCGCATCGCGCTGCTGGAGGCCGATGTCGCGCTGCCGGTGGTGCGGGCGTTCATCACCGCGGTCAAGGAGCGCGCCCGCGGCGCCGACGTCTCCCAGGCGCTGAACCCGGCCCAGCAGGTCATCAAGATCGTCAACGAGGAGCTCATCGAGATCCTCGGCGGGGAGACCCGGCGGCTGCGCTACGCCAAGCAGTCGCCCACGGTCATCATGCTGGCCGGCCTGCAGGGCTCCGGTAAGACCACGCTGGCCGGCAAGCTCGGCCGCTGGCTGAAGTCCCAGGGGCACACCCCGCTGCTGGTCGCGGCCGACCTGCAGCGGCCCAACGCGGTCAACCAGCTGTCCATCGTGGCCGGCCAGGCCGGCGTCGACGTCTTCGCCCCCGAGCCGGGCAACGGCATCGGCGACCCCATCCGGGTGGCGGCGGACTCCATCGAGCACGCCCGGCGCACGATGCACGACGTCGTCGTCGTCGACACCGCCGGCCGGCTGGGCATCGACGCCGAGCTGATGGCCCAGGCCGCCGGCATCCGGGACGCCGTCCGGCCGGACGAGACGCTGTTCGTCGTCGACGCGATGATCGGCCAGGACGCCGTGACGACGGCCGAGGCCTTCCGCGACGGCGTGGGCTTCAGCGGCGTCGTCCTCACCAAGCTCGACGGCGACGCCCGCGGTGGCGCCGCGCTGTCGGTCCGCCACGTCACCGGCCAGCCGATCATGTTCGCCTCCACCGGCGAGAAGCTGACCGACTTCGACGTCTTCCACCCCGAGCGGATGGCCTCGCGCATCCTCGGGATGGGGGACGTGCTCACCCTCATCGAGCAGGCCGAGCAGCACTTCGACGCCGAGCAGGCCGAGAAGATGGCCGGGAAGCTGGCCTCCCGCGAGGGGTTCACCCTCGAGGACTTCCTCGAGCAGATGATGGCCATCCGCAAGATGGGCCCGATCGCCAACCTGCTGGGCATGCTGCCCGGCGCCGGGGCGATGAAGGAGCAGCTCAAGCAGGTCGACGACCGCGACCTGGACCGCACCGCGGCGATCATCCGCTCGATGACGCCGGAGGAACGGGTCAACTCCAAGATCATCAACTCGTCGCGGCGGGTGCGCATCGCCAACGGCTCGGGCGTCACCGTCACCGAGGTGAACCAGCTGCTGGAGCGCTTCGCCCAGGCCCAGAAGATGATGGGTCAGATGGCCGGCAGCATGGGCCTGCCCGGGATGGGCCCGATGTCGAAGAAGGCCCGCGGCCGCCAGATGCAGGCCCAGTCCAAGAAGGGCAAGAAGGGCAAGGGCGGCAAGAAGGGCGGGCCCGCGCGCCGGCCGATGGGCGCCCCCGGGCTCCCGCCGGGCGCCGGTTTCCCCGGCGGCGGGCTCCCCGGGGGGCTCCCCGGCGGGATGCCGTCGCTGCCGCCGGGCCTGGCCAACGGCCAGGGGCTGCCCGACCTCACCAAGCTGAACTTCGACAAGCCCGGGGACGAGCGGCCCGGTCGATGAGCGCGCCGGCGCTGCACCTCGCCGGGGTGGTGCTGCCCGAGGAGGAGCACCGCGACCTGTGGGTGCGCGACGGGCGGATCACCTTCGACCCCGTTCCCGGCGCCGAGACCGTCGACCGCGGCGGCTGGCTGCTGCCCGGCCTGGTCGACGCGCACTGCCACGTGGGCATCGGCCGCGGCGGTGAGCAGGTGACCGACCTCGCCGGGTGGCGCGAGCAGGCGCTGGCCGAGCGGGCGGCGGGCGTGCTCGCCCTGCGCGACTGCGGGTCCCCGGTGGACACCCGTGCGCTGGACGGCGAGCCGGACCTGCCGCGCATCATCCGGGCGGGGCGGCACCTGGCCGCACCCCGCCGCTACATCCCGGGTCTGGCCGTCGAGCTGGAGCCCGAGGCCCTCGCCGCCGAGACCCGGGTCCAGGCCCGGCGCGGGGACGGCTGGGTGAAGCTGGTCGGCGACTGGATCGACCGCGGGGTCGGCGACCTCGCCCCGGAGTGGCCCGCCGAGGCCGTCGCGACCGCGATCGCCGCCGCCCACGAGGAGGGCGCGCGGGTCACCGCGCACACCTTCGGCACCGACGCGCTGCCGGCGCTCATCCGGGCCGGGATCGACTGCATCGAGCACGGCACCGGGCTGACCGAGGAGCTCATCGGCGAGATGGCCGCGCGGGGCACCGCCGTCGTCCCGACGTTGATCAACGTCGAGAACTTCCCCGGGTTCGCCGCCGCGGGGGAGTCGCGGTTCCCGGCGTACGCGAGCACGATGCGGCGGCTGTACGCGCGGTCGGGGGCGGTCGTGCGGGCGGCCTACGAGGCCGGCGTGCCGGTGTTCGCCGGCACCGACGCCGGCGGCGGCATCGACCACGGCCGGATCGCCGACGAGGTGCGCGCGCTGGCCGCGGCCGGGCTGCCGGCCGAGGCGGCGGTGGCCGCGGCGTCGTGGGCGGCCCGCGACTGGCTCGGCCTGCCGTGCCTCGAGGAGGGCGCACCCGCCGACCTCGTGGTCTACGACGGCGACCCGCGGGCCGACCTCGACGTGCTCGCCCGTCCCCGACTGACCCTGCTCCGGGGGCGGGTCTTCGGGGCCGACGTCCCGGTCAGGCAGGGGGACCCAGCACCAGGGTGACCTCGGTGCCGCCGGGGGAGGACGCGGCCCGCAGCGCGCCGCCGGAGCCCTCGGCGGTGCGCCGTGCGATGTCCAGGCCGAGGCCGGTGGAGCCACCCTCGCTGTGCCCCCGGTCCAGCGCGGACGACGGCAGGCCCGGACCCGCGTCGGCGACGGACACCTCGGCGCCCCCGCCCTCCCGCGGCCGGACGGCGACCCGGAGCCCGGTGCCCTCGGGGGTGTGCGCGAAGACGTTGCCGAGCAGCGCGTCGACGGCGGCGCCCAGGTCGGCGGCGGCCACCCGTACCGGCAGCGGCCCCTCGGCGAGCGCCACGCCGACCGCGCGCTGCTCCTCCTCGGCCAGCACCGACCAGAAGCGGATCCGCTCGCCCACGACGTCCACCGCGTCGCAGCCGGCGCCCAGGCCCTCCCGCACCGTGCGCCGCGCCTCGTTGATCACCTCGTCGACGCCGCGGCTGAGCGCGTCGACGTCGTCCATCAGCCGCTCGCGGTCCCCCGGGGGCAGCGACTCGACGTCCAGCCGTAGGGCGGTGAGCGGCGTCCGGAGCCGGTGCGCGAGGTCGGCCGCGGCCTCCCGTTCGGCGGTCAGCAGCTCGCCGATCCGGCCGGCCAGCCGGTTGAGCGCGGTGCCCACCTCGCGGACCTCGTCAGGCCCGTCCGGCGTCACCCGCGCGTCGAGGTCACCGCTGCCGAGCCGGTGCGCGGTGCCGGCGAGGTCGGTGATCGGCCGGGTGAGGGAGCGGGCCAGCCGGTCGGCCATCACGAGGGCCAGCACCAGCAGCACGAGGCCCAGGCCGGCCAGGACCAGCCAGGTGCGGGTGACGCCGGCGCGCAGCTGTGCCTCCGGGACGAACACCTCGATGACCGCCGTGCCGCCGTCCGGGCGGCGGACCGGCTGGAGCAGCTGGGTGCCGTCGTCGGCGGTGACGACCGAGGCGCTGGCGGGGGTGGCGTCGTCGCCGAGCCGGCCCTCCGTGCCGAGCCACTGCGCGTCGGTCCAGCGCACCGCCACGCTGCGGCCGTCGCGGGAGGAGCCCACCAGGGCGGCCGCGACCTCGTCGCGGTCGTCGAAGCCCACGGTGGGGGCCAGCAGCTGCAGCTGCGCCTGGGCGGTGTCCAGGGCGCGGGCCTCGGCGACCCGCTCGACGAGCAGCGCGGCCGGCAGCAGGAAGGCGAGCAGGACCACCGACGTGGTGGCCGCCACCAGCAGCGTGATGCGCTGCCTCACGGCTCGGGCTCGGCCAGCCGCACGCCCACCCCGCGGACGGTCTGCAGCAGCCGCTGCTCCGCGGCGGACTCGCCGAGCTTGCGCCGCAGCCACGACAGGTGGACGTCGACGGTCTTGTCGGACCCGCCGTAGGGCAGCTGCCAGACCTCGCTGAGCAACTCCCGCTTGGACACCACCGTGCCCGCGCGGGCGGCGAGGTAGGCGAGCAGGTCGAACTCCTTGGGGGAGAGCTCCACGACCTGGCCGGCGTGGGTGACCCGGCGGCTGCGCGGGTCCACGGTGAGGTCGCCCACGGTGACGGGGGCCGGGCCGCCGTCCACCCCCGAGGCGCGGCGCAGGACGGCGCGGATGCGGGCCTCCAGCTGCCCGGCCGAGAACGGCTTGACCACGTAGTCGTCAGCGCCGGCGTCGAGGGCCTGCACCACGCTGCCGTCGTCGTCCCGGGCGGTGGCGACGATGACCGGCACCGCCGAGACGGCGCGGAGCATGCGCAGCATCTCGCTGCCGTCCAGGTCGGGCAGGCCGAGATCGAGGACGACGAGGTCCGGGCGGTCCTCGACGGCCTGCTGCAGCCCGGCGAGGGCGGTTCCGGCCGAGCTCACCGCGTGCCCGCGCTCGCGCAGCGCCCGGATCAGGGCGGTGCGGATGCGCTCGTCGTCCTCCACGACCAGGAGCTGTGCCACGGCTGGAAGCTAACGCCGTCCGGCGCCGATCCGATGCGTCCCCCACTCGGGGGGATGAGATCCGCACCTTCCCTTGTCACCCTCTTGGCGTGGCCTTAACCAGGGCGGCGACAAGGTCGGCCCCATGAACCGCACCGTCGCATTCGGAGCCCTGTGGACCGCGTCCGCGGCGGCGGCCGTCGGGCTGGGGCTGCTCGCCGTCTCCTTCGTCGACGCCGGGACGCCGCTGGACACCCAGTTGGCCTCGGCCACCGACAGTCAGCAGTCCGGGTCCGCGACGTCGACGACCCCGACCACCCCGTCGACGCCGACCGACTCCTCGGCCCCGGCTCCGGCTCCGGCCCCGGCGCCGACGTCGGACGAGCAGGTCACGGTGGCCGGCACCGTCTACGCCTCCTGCGACGCCGGCGGGCTGTCGCTGGTCAGCGCCCCCGCCGCCGGGTGGTGGCTGGACGACTCGCAGGACCCGGGCGAGGTGGAGTTCGAGAACGGCAGCCAGAAGCTCGAGGTGACGATCTCCTGCGTCGACGGGCGTCCCCAGTTCTTCGTCGAGGGGCCCCGGGACGACAGCAGCGGCCGCGGGCGTGGCGGCGACGACTCCTCCGGCACCCCGGTGAGCACCGCGCCGGCCGGCACCGCGCCGTCGACCGGCTCGTCCGGGGGCGACGACTCCGACGGCCGGGTCGGCGGCGGCCACGGTTCCGACGACGGCCCCGGTGACGACTCGGCCGGCCGCAGCGACGACTCGGACGACGACTCCGGCCGCGGCCGAGGCCGCGGCGGCGACGACGGCTGAGCCCCCCCGTCGGCGGACCGCACGACCCGGCGAGCCCCGTGCCCCGGGCCCGGCGGTGTCTCGCAGTTGCCGGTAGGCCGACAATGGCACCGTGTTGTTGCGGATGTCCTCCCTGTTCCTGCGCACCCTGCGCGACGACCCGGCCGACGCCGAGGTCCCGAGTCACCGTCTCCTGGTGCGGGCCGGCTACATCCGGCGGGCGGCGCCGGGCGGCTTCACCTGGCTGCCCCTGGGCTACCGGGTCTTCCGCAACGTCGAGCGGGTCATCCGCGAGGAGATGGACGCGATCGGCGCGCAGGAGGTGCACTTCCCGGCGCTGCTGCCGCGTGAGCCCTACGAGGCGACCGGCCGGTGGACCGAGTACGGCGACAGCCTGTTCCGGCTCAAGGACCGCCGCGGCGCCGACCACCTGCTCGGGCCCACCCACGAGGAGATGTTCACGCTCCTGGTGAAGGACCTGTACTCGTCGTACAAGGACCTCCCGCTGTCGCTGTACCAGATCCAGACGAAGTACAGGGACGAGGCGCGGCCGCGGGCCGGGCTGCTGCGCGGCCGCGAGTTCACGATGAAGGACAGCTACTCCTTCGACGTCGACGACGCCGGGCTGGACAAGTCCTACGCCGCGCACCGCGACGCCTACATCAAGATCTTCGACCGGCTGGGCCTGGAGTACGTGATCGTCTCGGCGATGTCCGGGGCGATGGGCGGCTCGAAGAGCGAGGAGTTCCTGCACCCGACGGACATCGGCGAGGACACCTTCGTGCGCTCGCCCGGCGGCTACGCCGCCAACGTCGAGGCCGTGAGCACCGTCGTCCCCGACGCCGTCCCGCTCGAGGGGCTGCCGGAGGCGCACGTCGAGGACACCCCGGACACCCCGACGATCGAGACCCTCGTCGCGGTGGCCCGGCAGCTGTTCCCGGACGCCGGCTACACCGCCGCGTCGACGCTGAAGAACGTCGTCGTCACGCTCGTGCACCCCGACGGCACCCGCGAGCCGCTGGTGATCGGCGTCCCCGGTGACCGCGAGGTGGACGCCAAGCGCCTGGAGGCGCAGGTCGCCCCCGCCGAGGTCGAGCCGTTCACCGACTTCGACTCCCACCCCCTGCTGGTCAAGGGCTACATCGGCCCGCAGGTGCTCGGGGCCGACGGCCCCTCGGGGATCCGCTTCCTCGTCGACCCGCGGGTGGTGCCCGGCACCCGGTGGGTCACCGGCGCCAACGAGGCGGGCAAGCACGTCTTCGACCTCGTCGCCGGCCGGGACTTCACCTGGGACGGCGTCATCGAGGCCGCCGAGGTGCTGCCCGGCGACCCGGCGCCGGACGGCTCCGGCCCTCTGGAGCTCGCGCGCGGGGTGGAGATCGGTCACATCTTCCAGCTGGGCCGCAAGTACGCCGAGGCGCTCGAGCTCAAGGTGCTCGACGAGAACGGCAAGCTGGTCACGGTGACGATGGGGTCCTACGGCGTCGGCGTCTCCCGCGCCGTCGCCGCGATCGCCGAGTCCACCCACGACGAGCTCGGCCTGGTCTGGCCGCGCGAGATCGCACCGGCCGACGTGCACGTGCTCGCCACCGGCAAGGACGCCGCGGTGTTCCAGGCGGCCGAGGCGCTGGCGGCCGACCTGGTCGGCGCCGGGCTCACCGTGCTCTACGACGACCGGCCGAAGGTCTCGCCCGGTGTGAAGTTCAAGGACGCCGAGCTGCTCGGGATGCCGACCCTCGTCACCGTCGGCCGCGGGCTGGCCGACGGCGTCGTCGAGCTGCGCGACCGTGCCTCGGGCGAGCGCGTGGAGGTGCCGGTCGCCGAGGCGGCCGCCCGCGTGGTGGCCGCCGTCGGCCGCTAGGTCGAGGCGACCAGCTCGACCTCGAAGCCGTCCTCGTCCTCGAGGTAGGCGGCCCGGTGCTCCGGGCCGCCGGCGTACGGGTGCCGGTCGGGGAACAGCAGCCGCCAGCCGTGCGCCGGTGCCTCGGCCACGAGGGCGTCGAGCGCGGCCGCCGTCCCGGCGTGGAACGCCAGGTGGTTGAGGCCGGGGGAGCGGCGCTCGTGCCGGTCGCCGACGAGGGCCGGGGACTGCTCGACGACGACGTAGACGTCGCCGGCCCGCCAGGAGCGCCCGTGCGGCCACGACTGGTACGGCCGGGCGCCCAGGGCGGTGAGCAACCACCCCCAGGACCGCTCGGCGCGGGCCAGATCGGGCACCCAGAGCTCGATGTGGTGCACCAGTCCGGAGCTCGGCACGGACCCTCCTCGGGGATCTGGCACAATGGACGGTCGAACACGGCGGTGGTCGGCCCTCTCACCGTTGCCGGCCGTGTCCAGCCGCACCGCCCCTGACGTACCCCCACGCGTCGCCCCGGGCGGGCACACGACCTGCGTTCGAGGAGAACACCACACACCGTGGCCACCAAGATCAAGCTCATGCGCCTCGGCAAGATGCGCGCGCCGTACTACCGCATCGTCGTCGCCGACGCCCGCACCAAGCGGGACGGCCGGTCGATCGAGACGATCGGCAAGTACCACCCGAAGGAGGACCCGTCCTTCATCGAGGTGAACAGCGAGCGCGCGCAGTACTGGCTGGGTGTCGGCGCGCAGCCGACCGAGGCCGTCGCCGCCATCTTCCGGGTGAGCGGTGACTGGCAGAAGTTCAAGGGCGAGCCGGCCCCGCCGCCCATGAAGGTCGCCGCCCCGAAGCCGGACAAGAAGGCCCTCTACGAGGAGGCCGTCCGCAACTCCGGTGGTGAGGAGCCGGCCGCCGGTGCGACCACGCCGAAGAAGAAGGCGGCTCCCAAGGCCGACGACGCGGCGCCCGCCGCCGAGACGCCCGCCGAGTAAGACGTGCTCGAAGAGGCGCTCGAGCACCTGGTCAAGGGCATCGTCGACCACCCCGAGGACGTCACGGTCGACCTGCTCAACAGCCGTCGTGGCAAGACCCTCGAGGTCCGGGTGCACCCCGACGACCTCGGCAAGGTCATCGGCCGCGGCGGCCGGACCGCCAAGGCGCTGCGCACCGTCATGACCGGGGTCGGGGGGCGCGGCCTGCGGGTCGACGTCGTCGACACCGACGGGCGCTGAGTCCTTCCCCTCGTTGAGCGCACACGCCGACGAGCCCACCGACACCGTGGTGGTCGGCCGCATCGGCCGGCCCCACGGTGTCCGTGGTGAGGTGACCGTCGAGGTCCGCACCGACGACCCCGACCTCCGGTTCGTCCCCGGCGCGGTGCTGCTGACCGAACCCGCCGACCGGGGCCCGCTGACCGTCGCCGGCCGCCGCTGGCACCGCGAGGTGCTCCTGCTGCAGCTCGAGGGCATCGACAGCCGTGAGGCGGCCGAGACGGTCCGCAACACCGAGCTGCACGTCCCGCTCGCCGACCTCCCCGAGCTCGAGGACCCCGACGTCTTCTACGACCACCAGCTGGTCGGCCTGACCGCCCGCCTGACCGACGGCACCGTCGTCGGCGAGGTGTCCGCCGTCCGCCACGAGGGCTCCGAGCTGCTCGTCGTCCGCCGCTCTGGAGGTGGGGAGCTGCTGGTCCCGTTCGTGACCGCGATGGTGCCGACCGTGGACGTCGCCGGCGGCTTCGTCGTGCTCGACCCGCCCGAGGGGCTGCTGGACCTGTGAGCTCCGGCTTCCGCATCGACGTCGTCACGATCTTCCCCGAGTACCTGGCGCCGCTGGGCCAGTCGCTGCTGGGCAAGGCCGCCGAGCGCGGCCTGGTCAGCATCGGCGTGCACGACCTGCGGCAGTGGACCGACGACGTCCACCGGACCGTCGACGACGCGCCGTACGGCGGTGGCCCCGGGATGGTCATGCGCCCCGAGCCCTGGGGCCGCGCGCTGGACGCCGTCCGCCCGCCCGGCACTCGCCTGGTGGTGCCGACCCCGGCCGGCCGGCCGTTCACCCAGGCGGTGGCCGCGCAGTGGGCGCGGGAGCCGGGCCTGGTCTTCGCCTGCGGCCGGTACGAGGGCATCGACCAGCGGGTCTCCGACTGGGCGGCCGACGCCGGGCCGGTGTCGGAGGTCTCGATCGGCGACTACGTGCTCGCCGGTGGGGAGTCCGCGGTGCTCGTCATGGTCGAGGCGGTGACCCGGCTGCTGCCCGGCGTCGTGGGGAACAGCGAGTCCGTCGAGTTCGACTCGCACGCCGACGGCCTGCTGGAGGGCCCCTCCTACACCCGTCCGGCGTCGTGGCGGGGCCACGACGTGCCGCCGGTGCTGCTGTCCGGCGACCACGCGGCGATCGCCCGGTGGCGGCGCGCGGAGTCGCTGCGGCGGACCGCGGTCCGACGTCCCGACCTGCTCGCCGCCCTGCCGGAGGACGCGCTCTCGCCCGCCGACCGGGCGGCGCTGGGCGGCCCGTGACCGACCGGCCCTGGGTGCGGCCGACGGCGCGGGTCGTGGTGCTGGACCCCTCCGGGCGGGTCCTCCTGCTCGGCGCCCGCCTGACCGACCCCGCCGTGCCACCCGGCGACGTGCTGTTCTGGTACACGCCCGGTGGCGGCGTGGAGCCGGGGGAGAGCGTGCGCGAGGCCGCCGTCCGGGAGCTGGCCGAGGAGATCGGGCTGGACGTGGCGCCCGCCGCGCTCGAGGGCCCGGTGTGGTTCCGGCGACACGTCGGACCGTTCGCCGGCATCGAGATCGACTCCCGGGAGACCTTCTTCGTGCTGCGCGACGTCGTGCACGAGGTCGACCCCCGTGGCCGCACGGAGCTGGAGGTCCTCGGGGAGGAGCCGCACCGCTGGTGGAGCGCCGCGGAGATCGCCTCGGACCCGGTCGAGTTCGCGCCCCGCGAACTGGCCTCGCTCCTGCCGGAGCTGCTCGACGGCCCGTGGACGGGGCCGCCGCGCTTCGTCGGCTGAAGATGTGGCACAGTAGAGAGCTGCTGCGGACCGTCGGCCCGTTCGACTCCGAACTCCTCCCGGAGTGCAGCTCCCCGGATCGGACAGCCGGGGCCGCTCGCTGTCCGCACCGTGAACGACGCAACCGCTAGGACAGGACTGCCGCGATGAACACCCTGGACGTACTCGACGCCGACTCGCTGCGCGCCGACATCCCCGAGTTCCGCCCGGGCGACACCGTCAAGGTGCACGTGCGCGTCATCGAGGGCAACCGCTCCCGCATCCAGGTCTTCCAGGGTGTGGTCATCCGCCGCCAGGGCGGGGGGATCCGCGAGACCTTCACCGTGCGCAAGGTCAGCTTCGGCGTGGGCGTGGAGCGCACCTTCCCGGTGCACACCCCGGTCGTCGAGAAGATCGAGGTCGTCACCCGCGGTGACGTGCGCCGCGCGAAGCTGTACTACCTCCGCGAGCTGCGCGGCAAGGCCGCCAAGATCAAGGAGAAGCGCGAGACCGTCTCTCGCTGACACGCTCCGGGCCGGTCCTCCCGGCCTGACCACGGCGGGTCCCCCACGGCCGTACGCTGGCTCCGATGAGCAGCGACCGGCCCGGGGGGCCCGCCGATGTCGTTCCAGACGGTGAGGAGCCCCGTCCTGAGGCCGGCAGCGACGACACCGGCCCCGTCTCCGCGCCGTCCCGGCGCCGGCGACGGCTGGACCGGCAGAAGGAGCAGAAGAAGGGGTCGCTGCTCCGGGAGTTGCCCGTCCTGCTGCTCGTGGCGTTCGTGCTCGCGCTGCTGGTGAAGACCTTCCTGGTGCAGGCGTTCTTCATCCCGTCCGGCTCGATGGAGCGGACGCTGCACGGCTGCCCCGGGTGCACGGGGGACCGGGTCCTGGTGAACAAGGTGCCGTACTGGTTCGGCGAGCCCCAACCGGGCGACATCGTGGTCTTCGAGGGCCCGGACACCTGGTCGCCCGAGGTGAGCGTCACCGAGCCCACCAACTGGTTCGCCGGCGGGCTGCTGTGGCTCGGCCGCGCGGTCGGCGTCGCGCCGCCCAGCGAGGACGACTTCGTCAAGCGGGTGATCGCCACCGAGGGGCAGACCGTGGAGTGCTGCGACGCCCAGGGCCGGGTCCTGGTGGACGGCGTGCCGCTCGACGAGCCGTACATCTTCGAGGACTCGCCGCTCGAGCGCCGCGTCTTCGGCCCGGTCACGGTGCCCGAGGGCCGGCTGTGGGTGATGGGAGACCACCGTTCCGCGTCGGCGGACTCCCGATCGCACGCCGGTGACACGTACGACGGCACCATCGGTGTGGACGACGTCATCGGCAAGGCCGCGCTGATCGTCTGGCCGCTCGACCGTTTCGGCCTGCTCGACTCACCCGACATCCAGGGAGTGGAGGCGGCGGCTGTCCCCGGGGGTGCCGGCGTCGTCGTCCAGGACACCGGGGCCGCAGCCGTGGCGGCCCCGTACGCCCTGGGCCTGGTGGGCGCGGTGCCACTGACCGCCTGGCGGCGACGCCGACGACGATCCCGCTGAGGCTCTCCGCTGCCCCTCGACCCGCACGTCCCCGACCGGGGAGTGCGGGTCGAGTCGTTTCCACCGATGTCCGGAATGGCGTCGCCATGTCGACAATGAGTGCGACCGGACATTCACGGTGTTTCCAGTGGGGCGCGACCGGTGACTGAGTAACGGGACGGCATTCGAAAAAGAAATCTCCGCAAAGCGTTAAGCAATGGTTTCACTCGTCCGATGGAGATGGTGTAAGCCCCCCCGATTGTGTGAAACGGAGTCAGCTGTGTCCGCACCCCTGGCCAGTGCCCCCCGCGGCGTCACCCGCGTGCTCATCCTCGCCGACGCCCCGGTCCTGCGCCGCGGTCTGGTCAGCATGATCAACGAGACCGCCGGCATGCAGTCGGTCGGTACGCCGGGCGAGCTGCGCCGCGCGCTCACCCTCGCCGAGACCGCCCGCCCCGACGCCGTCGTGGTCGAGCTGGGCTCCGGCCGGGCCGCCACCCTCAACGCCTGCCGGGACCTCCGTCGCCGGTTCCCGCAGGTCACGATCGTGGCGCTGGGCACCTCCGAGGACCCCGCGATCGTGAACGAGGCGCTGGCCGCCGGTGTCCGCGGTTACCTCCTGATCAACACGTCGCCGACCCTGCTGGGCTGGGCCATCCTCGCCGCCCGCGCCGGCCGCACCGTGGTCGACCCGCAGATCCGCCGCGTCGAGCCCTCCGCGACCCCGGCCTCGAAGCCGTTCGCGCCGGAGGTGCCGCTCACCCGGCGGGAGTCCGACGTGCTCGACGAGCTGATCCAGGGTCAGTCGAACCGGCAGATCGGCCGCAACCTGTTCATCAGCGAGGACACCGTCAAGTCCCACGTCAAGGCCATCCTGCGCAAGCTGGGTGCCCGGGACCGGGCCCACGCGGTCTCCCTGGTGCTCTCCTCGCGGACCCCGGGCTGCTCCTGCGGTGCGCACAGCCTGGCCGCCGCCGAGGTCTGATCGATCCCGACTCCGGGCCGCACCGCGGCACGGTGAGCCGGCCGCTCCGCGGCCACCGCCACAGGCCGGTCCCCTCTGACCCCGGGGCCGGCCTGCGGCGTCTGGCGGACCCGTGGCGGGAGGTGCGCCGTCCGGTCACCGGGCCGTCGTACTGTCGGATCCCGATGGCCGTCCGCACCACCACTCCTCCCGTCGAGCGGACCGTCCGCACCCGGTCCGTCCCGCTCGCCGACGACCGTTCCGACGCCCTGTGGGACATGGAGCGCTCGCTGCGCCGCCGCGGCTTCTCCGCCGTGGCCGGCGCCGACGAGGCGGGGCGCGGCGCGTGCGCCGGCCCTCTCGTGGCGGCCGCCTGCGTGCTCCCCGCGGGGCGCAGGGGGCGGGTGCCGGGCCTGGCCGACTCCAAGCTGCTGACCCCGGCCACGCGCGAGCGGGTCTACGAGGAGGTCCTCGACCGCGCCGTCTCCTGGTCGGTCGTCGTCATCCCGGTCGAGGACCTCGACGCCCGTGGCATGCACGTGACGAACATCGAGGCGCTGCGCCGGGCGGTGTGGAACCTCGAGCCGGGCGCGGACTACGTGCTCACCGACGGCTTCCCCGTGCCGGGCCTGGCGCGGCCGACCCTGGCGGTGTGGAAGGGCGACCGGGTGGCGGCGTGCGTGGCGGCGGCGTCCGTGCTGGCGAAGGTCACCCGGGACCGGATCATGGTCGACCTGCACGAGCGGTGGCCGGAGTACGACTTCGCCGTCCACAAGGGGTACATCACCGAGGCCCACAGCGCCGCGCTCGACCGTCACGGGCCCTGTCCCGAGCACCGCATGCGGTTCATCAACGTCGCCCGCGCTCACGCCGCACACACCCGGCGGGTATCCCACCTGACCGGCTCGGCGCTCATGGTCGATGATGGGGCCATGCGCCCTGTGTCCGGAGAGCCACGATGAGCACCGAGGACCTGGAGAAGTACGAGACCGAGATGGAGCTGCAGCTCTATCGCGAGTACCGGGACATCGTGCGGCAGTTCACCTACGTGGTGGAGACCGAGCGGCGCTTCTACCTCGCCAACTCCGTGGACCTGCAGGTGCGTGAGGCCGGGGGCGAGGTCTACTTCGAGCTCAAGCTCTCCGACGCCTGGGTCTGGGACATGTACCGGCCGGCGCGCTTCGTGCGCAACGTGCGGGTGCTCACCTTCAAGGACGTCAACGTCGAGGAGCTGGACAAGCCCGACCTCGAGCTGCCCGAGGGTCCCCGACTCACCTGATCTCCGTGCCACGCCGGGCAGCCTGCACCGTCCCGGTGTCCGGTTCCGGCTGAGCGTCCACAGGTCGGCCGTCCGTCCACAGACCGCGCCCGGGCCTGGTGCCCGGGCGGCCGCGGGCCGACGGTCGGCCGGTGCCAACGACATCGGACCTCGGCTCCCGCGGGGAGCGCATCGCCGCCGCCTACCTCACCGACGTGGGCCTGCGGGTCCTCGACCGGAACTGGCGCTGCCGCGACGGCGAGCTCGACATCGTCGCCCGCGAGGGCGACGCCCTCGTCTTCTGCGAGGTGAAGACCCGCCGCGCCGTCGGCTTCGGGCACCCGGTCGAGGCGGTCGGCCGGGTCAAGCAGCGCCGCCTGAGGACGCTGGCGCAGCGCTGGCTGGCCACCCACGACGAACACGCTCCCGACCTCCGCTTCGACGTCGTCGGCGTGCTCGTGCGGCCCGAGGGGCCGGCGCTGGTCACCCACCTCCGGGGAGCGTTCTCATGACGCTGGCGCGGACGTGGTCGGTCGGGCTCTCCGGGGTGCACGGGGCGATGGTCGACGTCGAGGTCGACATGTCCGCCGGCGTTCCGCAGGTCGTGCTGGTCGGTCTGCCCGACGCGGTCGTGCGCCAGTCGGTGGACCGGGTGCGCGCGGCCGTGGCGAACGCGGGCGGCCGGTGGCCGCTGCGGCGGATCACGATCGGCCTGTCCCCGGCGGCGATGCCCAAGCAGGGCAGCGGTTTCGACCTAGCGAAGGCGGGGTAAAGCTACGCTTAGGCCATGAGTCGCCGGGTGATCATCTACACGCGCATGAGCAAGGACCGCGAGGGCGCTGGTCTCGGGGTTGATCGCCAGTGGCAGGACTGCGTCGAGCTGGTGGAGCGTCTCGGCTGGCAGGTGGTCGGGCATCGCACCGACAACGATCTGTCGGCGTACTCAGGCAAGCCGCGCCCCGACTACCAGGCGCTGCTCGACGACCTGGAGGCCGGGCGCGCCGACGCGGTCGTCGTCTGGCACACCGACCGGCTTCACCGCCGTCCCGACGAGCTGGAGCACTACATCGGAGTCTGCGACCCCCGGGGCGTAGTGACCCAGACGGTGAAGGCCGGTCCGCTCGACCTGGCCACGCCGTCGGGGCGGATGGTCGCGCGGATGCTCGGAACCGCTGCGCGCTACGAGGTCGAGCACGCGATCGAGCGGATGCAGACCGCCAAGCGCCAGGCGGCCACGTCGGGGCGCTGGAAGGGGGGTCGGCGACCGTTCGGCTACGAGTCCGACGGCGTGACCGTCCGCGAGACCGAAGCCGCCGAGATCCGCAAGGGTGCCGATGCACTGCTGGCCGGGATGAGCCTTCGTGCTCTCGCTCGGGAGTGGAACGCTCGCGGCGTCACGACGTCGACCGGCGGCCCCTGGAAGCCGACGGAGGTGCGCAAGCTGCTCGCTCGTCCTCGGAACGCTGGCCTGATGGAGCATCGCGGCGAGGTCGTCGGCCCCGCCGAGTGGCCGGCCATCGTCGATGAGCCTGTGTGGCGCGCGGTGCGTGCCCTGCTCGCCGACGAGGGTCGCCGCACGACGACCGGGAACGCCCGGCGGTGGCTCGGGGGTGGCCTCTACCTCTGCGGCGTCTGCCAGAAGCCGTTGCGGGCGTCCACGACCGGGACGGGCAGGCAGGGGCGCTCGGTCGCGGCCTACCGCTGTGACGAAGGGGCGCACGTCGTACGGCGTTGCGCCGACCTCGACTTCTTCGTCGAGATGTCGGTCGTCGCGAAGCTTGTGGACGCCCACGTGACACCGCCCGTGGTGACCGAAGACACGGCCGCGATCTACACCGAGCGGCTCGACGTCCAGAACCGGCTGACCGAGCTGGTCGACCTCTTCACAGGTCGCAAGATCACCGGCGCTCAGATGGAGCGGGGCACAGCGACGTTGCAGGCGCAGCTCGACGAGCTGAACCAGCGGTTGGCCGCTGCTGCGGGGTCGTCGGCCCTGGACGGCGTCGCTGGCCCGGACGCCGCGACGGTGTGGCCGACGCTCGACCTGTCGCGCCAGCGGGCGATCATCGAGGCTCTGGTCACCGTGACCGTGCATCGGACCCGACGAGGACGACCGCAGGGTTGGAAGCCGGGAGACTCGTACTTCGATCCGCGCGGGATCGACCTCGACTGGATCGGCTCGGAGATCGTGGAGCAGGAGCGCTCGGCGTGAGCGAAGAGGACGCGGGGCGGATGAGCCGCTACACCACGGCCTACGAGGCGATGTCCGCGAAGGAACGTCGACGGGTGACGCTGGTCGAGTACCGCTGCCGTCTGCGCGGCTGTCTGCTGCTCGCGGTCTGGACGGGTCCCGAGGGGGGTCTCGTCTACCAGCCGAGCAGTCGGCACTCCCCGCTCCGCAACACCGGGCAGTCTGCTGCCGAGGCGCGAGCCGAGCGGGGGGCGTCTCGCTTCCCCTCTTCTACCCGGTCGATCGACGACCCCTACCGGTGGGTCGCCCCCGGCGAAGCTCCGATGTCCCTGGTTACGGACGGGGACTCGACGTCGGTCTCCTGCGATCACGTCCGGCGCGCGCTCTCGCGCGCGCAGGTCGTCGAGGACGTCTCGACCGCCCGCGCCGGCCACCCGACCACCCGACGCATCTCGGCCTGACGGCGGCCCATCGACGCCCCGCCAGCACCTGCTCGCGGACGCGAGAGCGTGACCTAACATCTCGGTCAGCGGTGCTACCGTCCGTAGCACTGCACTCACGGCCCGGCATGGAATGCCACCCCTCAGCATCAGCACCACGGCGGCTGGGGACCCAACAAGGGGTCCTTCCATGCCCGCGAGTAGTCCTGAGCTGCGGCACGCCGTGGCCAAGGCCGCCGCCGCCGTCCGGTGGCGCGGTTCCGATGCTGACGAGGCGCGCCGCGACCTGGCTGCCGAGCGCATCGCCGTCTACGTCGAGCGCGTGCTGGCCGACGCGCCGCCACTCGACGCTGACCAGCGGACGCGCCTGTCGCTGCTGCTCTTCGGCGGGTCGGCCGCGTGACCGCGAACGAAGGGGCGGCCCCCTCGGGCAAGGTGGCCGCCCCCATCGAGATCCCGACCGCCGCCAAGCAGCTCAGGCTCATCAAGGGTAGCGCCGAGGACCCGCCCGGCACCTACAGCTCCGCGGGGCTCAACGCCTCGGCGGTCGTCCGGGCTCGGAAGCGCTGGAGCGTCCGTGGCTGTCAGTGCGAGCCGTGCCTGCTGCGGCGGGCCGCCGACCGCGAGCGCCGCCGGGTGAAGGCGCTCCGCGAGCAGCAGGACGTCTCCCGATGAACGGCGCGCGGGTTCTGGCGACCATCGACAGGGAGGCGTGGACCGAAGTCATCGCGGCCTGTCCCGACTGCGGTCGGGCGCACCGCTTCCACGTCGGCCAGGACGAGCGGCAGCCGGTCACGCGGCGGTCGGCGTGCGGGCGGTCGACGTTCGTGCTGCTGCTGGACGGTGACCGGTGAGCAGGATGGCCCGCGTCGAGGACGCCGAGGGTCGGTTGATCATCGACCGCCTTCGGCGTGCCGGCCATGACTCGACCTACGAGGTCGACAGCGGTGAGCGCAACCTCTTCCACTACCGCTGCCCCGGGCGGCCTCATCGGGACGCCGAGATGCCGCTGGTGCTCGTCCACTACCCCACGACGACCCAGCGGTGGGACGTCCGATGCTCGGAGTCGTGCAAGTTCGTGGACATCGCCGACGGGCTCGGGCTGGAGGTGTCGACCGCGACCGAACAGCAGGTGGCCGCCGGGGCGACGCGGGAGCCGGACGAGCGGAAGTCGGCGGCGACGATGCTCGTCGAGATCGCTGAAGAGCTGTACGACTTCGGGATCAGCGCCGACGGCGACACGTTCGGCGTCCCGAGGTCCGGCCCGAAGCTCGTCCGGATGGTGCGCGGCGGAGGGACGTCGCTGCGGGCTCAGCTCGCCCGCGAGCACTTCCGCCGGCTCGGCCGGACGGCGTCCCAGCAGGCGCTGACCGACGCGCTGGCGGTCGTTGAGGGGATCGCCGCCGACGGCGCGGAGCAGCGGCTTGACCTTCGGGTCGCGCGGCGCGACGGGGCGCTGTGGCTCGATCTCGGCGACGCGACCGGCCGGGCGGTTCGAGTCACTGGCTCTGGCTGGTCGGTCGAGCCGACCGCCCCGGTCCTCTTCCGGCGGTCGGTGATGACCGCCGCGCTGCCCGAGCCGCAGCGCGGCGGCGGGCTCGCTGATCTCTGGCGCTGGCTGAACGTGACCGAGGCCGACCGTCCGCTGGTCGCCGCCTGGCTGGTCGCCGTGCTCTTCGCCGACGTCCCGCACACGGTGCTGTCGATCTTCGGCGAGCAGGGGTCCGGGAAGAGCACGGCGGCGAAGGTGCTCGTCGGGCTGCTCGACCCGAACCCGGCCGCGCTCCGGAAGCCGCCCCGGGACGCCGAGTCCTGGGTGACCGCCGCGTCCGGTTCCTGGGTCGTCGGGCTGGACAACCTCTCGACGATCGCGGACTGGCTCTCGGACAGCTTCTGCCGCGCCGTGACCGGGGACGCCGACGTCCGCCGCCGTCTCTACACCGACGGCGAGCACGCGCTGTTCGCCTTCCGCCGCTGCCTGGTGCTGAACGGGATCGACGTCGGAACCGTCCGGGGCGACCTGGCCGAGCGGATGCTGCCGATCCACCTGACGACGATCTCCGAGCGGGAGCGGCGCGGCGAGGAAGACATCTGGCCGGCCTGGGAGCGCGAGCATCCCCGGCTGCTCGGTGCCCTGCTCGATCTCACCGCCCGCGTGCTCGCCGCCCTGCCGACCGTCGAGCTGGAGCGCCGCCCCCGGATGGCCGACTTCGCCCGCGTGCTCGCCGCCGTCGACCAGGTGCTCGGGACCGACGGGCTCGGCCGGTACCTCGCGAAGCAGGGCGAGGCTGCCGTGGACAGCCTGACCGGCGATCCGTTCATCACCGCCGTCGCCGCCCAGTTCGCCGGGCAGACGTTCGTCGGGACGGCGGGCGAGCTGCTCAAGGCGATGTCGCCCTTCGGGAACGTCCGGCCGGGGAAGGGGTGGCCGACGACCGCGCGGCTCGTGACCACCGCGCTCCGGCGGCAGGCACCGACGATGCGGAAGGCCGGGTGGTCGATCGAGGACGACGACGCGAGCAACCACGACAAGGTCATCCGCTGGACGATCACCCCGCCCCCGCCGGCCACCTGCCGGGTCTGCGGTCACCGGCTCGACCCGGCCCTCGGCCCCGACGGTCTCCACCCGCTCTGCGCCGAGGTCGTACAGCTCGCCGAGACGTCGGCCAGCGTGGGCCAGAAGTGCGGGTGACGCGGGTGTCCGTGCGGGTCTCGCGGGTCAGGCGCGGGGCTGAGACCCGCACCCGCGGGAGTCTTCCCCCGCAGGTCACGTCGGCGCTGCGGGTCTTGCGGGTCTCGCGGGTCTCCCGTGCAGACCATCTCCCGGTGGGTCTCGCGGGTCTGCGGGTCTCGGACCCTGCCCTCCCTCTGTTGAGTACGGGAGAAGAGAGGGGAAGGGAGCCCGTCGCGGCCTCGACGTCGACCCGCTCGGAGAAGGCGTGCATTGCCGACCCGCGAGACCCGCGTGACCCGCAGCCGCTGCTGGCCCTTCTGTCCCCGGACGACGAGCCGGGCCGGGGAGGGCGGGTCGGATCTTCGGCCGCTCGACCGACCGGGACCGCTCCGTCGACGTTTCTCTCCCCGTTTCCTGAGCAGGAGGACCCATGACCAAGAGCGGGACCGCCGAGCGTGCCGCGCAGGCGCTGGAGCTGCACCTCGCGGGTGCCGGCTACGACCGGATCGCCGCCGTGCTCGGCTACGCCAACCGTGGCGGTGCGTACAAGGCGGTCCAGGCCGCGCTCGCCGCCCGTCCGGCCGCACCCGAGCACTCGGAGGTCATCGCCGTCGAGCTGGCTCGGCTCGACGCGCTGCTGACCGGGCTCTGGCCGAAGGCTCGCCGGGGCGACGTCCAGGCGGTCGATCGAGTCCTCAAGATCGACGAACGTCGGGCCGAGCTGCGGGCGCTGGTGCCCCGGCCCGCGCCCGCCGCCGACAGCCCGGCGGACCCGCTCGACGAGCTGCGCGCCCGGCGGGACCACAAGCGGGAGGACCGCGCGTGAGGCTCGGTCAGCACGACGTGGCCGACCTCAGCGACGACCAGATCCGGCGGATGGTCGTCCGGCTTCGGGACGCCGCCGACGGAGCGCCCGTGTCGGCCCGCAGGTTCACCGACCGGCTCGCCGCCGCGCTCGTCCGGGCGCTCGCCGACCGCCGCCGCATCCTGGCCGTCGTCGAGCTGGCGATGACCGAGACCGACGACGAGGGCGACCTTGTCGGCCCGGGCGACGACCCGGTCGGCGACGCGCTCGCCGAGCTGCGCCGGGACGAGCCCCGGGGATCGGTACCATGATCACGACGGAACGCGCCCCGACGGAGTGCGGAGCCGCCGTCCACACCACGGGTCTCCCCGCCGCAGAGTCGGCCGGGATCGCCGGGCAGGCCACGGAGCGGGCCGCCCGACGCCGGAGACGCCAAGGGACACCCCCCTTGATGCCGCGCGCCTTCTGCGCGCTCTCTCCGACTGGAGCAGCACCATGACCATCACCCTGACCAGCCTCCGGAACAGCAACGACACCGCGCTCCGGACCCTCAAGCCCGCCGACATGCTCGACGCCCGCCGGGTCCTCCGCGACGCCAGCGACCAGCACCTGGCGACCATGCGCCGGATCACTGACGCCGTCGAGGTCGCTGGCCGGTCCGAGCTGACCAAGGCGCAGCGCGCCGACTACCAGGCCGCCGAGAACGGCCTGGACGAGCTGACGCCGATCGCTCGCAAGATCGAAGACGAGATCGCCATGCGGGCGATCCGCGAGCAGTCCGGCGGGCTCGGCACCGGCGAGTGGGTCGACCACCGGGGCAACCGGACCCCGATGGACGGCATCCCCGGCACCGGCGGCGAGTACCGCGACGGCGCGCCGCTCAACGACCGGCAGTCCTTCGCCGGCTTCGTCCGTGCCACCGGCCAGGTCCGCGAGGACGAGAGCGGCCTGAGCCTGACGAAGTACCTCCGGGGCGCGCTCTTCGGCGACTGGCGCGGCGCGGACGACGAGCGCCGCGCGATGTCCGGCGTCGCGGCGGCCCAGGGCGGTCTGCTCGTCCCGCCCGTGCTGGCCGCCGAGATCATCGACAAGGCGCGCGCCGCGACCCGGGTGATGCAGGCCGGAGCCCGGATCGTGCCGATGGCCAACCGGACCGTCGACATCGCCCGGTGGGTCGACGACCCCGAGCCGACCTGGCGCGGCGAGGGCGACCCGATCACGGTCGACGACGCCACGCTCGACGCCCTGGAGCTCAAGGCTCGGTCGCTCGCGGTCGTCACGAAGGTGACCCGTGAGCTGCTCGAAGATGCACAGGAGGTCGAGCAGCAGCTCAGGGCCGCGTTCGCCGCGAAGTTCGCCGAGAAGATCGACGCCGCCGCGCTCTACGGAGCCGGTGGCGACGAGCCGACCGGGCTGATCAACACCACCGGGGTCACCAAGACCAACGTCGCGGCCAACGGCGGCCCGCCGACCTTCGACCAGCTCGTCGACTCCGTCGGCCGCGTCCGTGACGCCGCCGAAGAGCCGACCGCTCAGATCCTCGCCGACCGGACTGCCCGGAGTCTTGCGAAGGCGAAGGACACCGCCGGCCAGTACCTGCCCGCCCCGAGCTACCTCGACGGCGTCCGCCGGCTCACCACGTCCGGCGTCCCGGTCAACCTGACGACCGGCACGAACGCGGACACCAGCGACGTGTTCACCGGCGACTTCTCCAAGCTCTACGTCGGCGTCCGGACCGAGCTGACGATCACCGTGCTCTCCGAGCGGTACATGCAGGAGGAAGGGTCCTACGGGCTCGTCGCCTGGTACCGGGGCGACATCGGCGTCGCGCGGCCCAAGGCGTTCGACATCGTCCGGGGCGTCCGCGCCTGACCGTGACGCACTAGACCTCGGTCGGGGTCGCGCGCCGTTGCTCACGCGGAGCTGCTGGCGGCCCGCGCCTCGACCGAGCACCCCAAGGCGTCAACGTCACCCCCACCCTCGGCATCCGGGGCAGCGGGGAGCGATGGTCGGCGAGGGGCACCTTTCCGCCCCCGTGACCCGTCCAGCGCCGGTGGGACCGCGCCCCGGGAGACGCCCCGACTCGTCTCCCGGGGCGCTTCCGCGTCCGCTCCTCGACCGGCGGCTCCCGGGAGCGTCGGTCCGACAAGGCATCATCAGGCCGTGCTCATGGCCTACGTCGACGAGTCCGGTGACTCCGGTTACTCCGGCTCCCGGACCTACACCCTCGGCTGCGTCTTGGTCGAGGCGGACAGGTGGCCGGACACGTTCGACTCCTTCATCTCCTTCCGGCGGTTCGTCGCTGCACGCTTCGGCGTGCGGGTCCGTGCGGAAGTCAAGGCCAACCACCTGGTCGGAGGCCGGGGGGCTCTGTCCGGGCTCGGGGAGAAGCAGCGGCACGCGATCTACCGACAGCACATGCGGCTGGCCGAGAAGCTCGGGCTCCGCGTCTTCGCGGTCGTGATCCAGAAGGACAAGATCAAGAACCAGAACCGGAACCCTCGGGACATCGCGTGGGAGTTCCTGTTGCAGCGCTTGGAGCGGGCGTCCGACGCCTTCGACCAGCCGATCTGGCTCACTCATGACGAGGGTGAATCGGCCGCGATCCGGAAGCTGGCTCGGAAGGCTCGGCGCATCGGTAAGGCGGGCAGCCGCTTCGGGACCGGCACTCTGAAGGTGCCCTTCCGGCTGCTGCTAGATGATCCGGTGCCTCGCGACTCCGCGCAGTCGTACTTCATCCAGCTGGCGGACTTGGCCGCGTACGCCGCCTTCCGGAGCGTCCAGCCGCCGTCGCCGAAGCGGGCGACCGTCTGCCCGCAGACGATGTGGAGCGAGCTGGGCAAAGCCCGGCATAGCGAAGCCAACGGGCTTGCGCGGACGACCGGCGACGCGGCCGAGCCGGGCGTAGTGGTGTGGCCCCGAACGTAAGAACCCCCCAGCCCTAGGGCCGGGGGGTGAGCGCGGGCCTACACCCCCCGCAACGGGAAGTTCAGTCCGCAACAGCAACCTACACAGCGGGTCGGTGGCAGTCGATGCGAACTCGCCCGAAGGGGGTCGGCGTGACTGAAGGGACCTGCTCGCAAACTCTCTGTTACGTAGGCCGCGAGCGGTACAGACGTCCGCCGGTTCCTCGGCCATCAGTGACCCGCCGGGAGTTTTGGCCGCTGGTCACGGCGGCCGTCCAGCGGTTAGGAGTGCCGCCAGACCTTCACGGACGAGATCAGCAGCAGCGCGATCACGAGCGGCACGAGGACTGCCTGCGAAACAGTGCCCAGGAGCAAGCCACCGGCGACGGAGCCCGTCACGGACCCGGCGGCCATCGCGATGACGAAGCCGCTGTGCTGCCGGAGCACGCCGAACGCCTGGTCGCGGCTGTAGCGGAAGAACGCGACGAGCATCGTCGGTAGGGAGACCAGCAGCGACAGGCTGCCGGCCAGCTTCACGTCGACCGCGTACAGCAGCGTGATCGTCGGGATCAGCAGCTCGCCACCGGCCACGCCCATCACTGCGGCGACGACGCCGATGCCGAATCCGGCAACGACGCCAGCAGCCCCCTGCGCGGCGATCGGTAAGTCAAGCTGCGGGATGACGTCGAGGTGGTGGGCGGCGAAGACCGCAGCGATGACGAGCAGGAGCACGCCGAGGACCCGGTAGAGGGTCGCCGCCCGTATCCGGGTCGCCCAGGACGCCCCGACCCAGGCTCCGGGCAAGCTGCCCAGGAGCAGGCTCAGAGGAACGAACCACTGGGCCGCGACTGCGTCGAGCGGAACTGCGACCAGCCGGGACGGCAGCGCCGCGAGGACGACGACGAGGCTCATCGCCTTGTTGACGATCACGGCTTGCAGCGCAACGAAGCCGAACAGTCCGATCAGCAGCGGCAGGCGGAACTCTGCGCCGCCCAGACCGACGAGTCCGCCGAGCAGCCCGACAGCGGCTCCGACGAGGAAGCTCGACCACGCCGGACGTCTGATCGTCCGGCGCTCGGGGAGGCCGACACTCGACGTCGTTCCGTCCCCGGTCGCGGTCACCGGGGCACCCTAGAACGGTGACGACGCCGACGCCCGTCCTGCTCTCGGCCGCCGACGCCGCGACCTACGCCGGGGTTCCGGCCGGCCACTCTCCGGGTCTGGCGGCACCGCTACGGCCTGGAGCCCCGCTGGACCCCGGACGGGGCGTCGCTCTACTCGCTCGACGAGCTGGCTGGCGTCCTCGCCCGGCGGGCGGGGGAGTCCGCCGGCTAGCTTTAGAAGCGTCCTAGGGCGGCCTCCGACCTGGCGCTGGCCGCGGCCGTGCTCGCCGCCGACGGCGCGGTGCCCGCGGAGTCGGTCGGTCGCCTCGTGCTGCTGGGCGAGCTGGGCCTCGACGGCTCGGTTCGGGCGGTCCGCGGCGTCCTCCCCGCCGTGCTGGCCGCGGCCCGGGCCGGGCACCCGACGGTGGTCGTCCCGGCCGGCAACGCCGACGAGGCGGCGCTGGTCGACAGCGTCGAGGTGCTGGCCGCGGGCACGCTGGCCGAGCTCGTCGCCCACCTCCGGGGTGCGGCGGCGCTGCCCCGGCACACGCGGAGCCCGCTGCCCCCGCCACCCCCGGGGCCGGACCTCGGGGACGTGGTGGGTCAGGCGGTCGGCCGCCGGGCCGTGGAGGTCGCCGCCGCCGGCGCGCACCACCTGTTCCTCACCGGTCCGCCGGGGGCGGGCAAGACGATGCTGGCGGAGCGGCTGCCCGGCCTCCTCCCGGCGCTGGACGAGCAGGCGGCCCTGGAGGTCACCGCGATCCACTCCGTGGCCGGGACGCTGCCGCCCGGGGCGCCGCTGGTGACCCGGCCGACGTTCGAGGCGCCGCACCACTCGGCGACGATGGCGGCGCTGGTCGGGGGCGGCTCGGGGCTGATCCGGCCGGGCGCGCTGTGCCGGGCCCATCGCGGCGTGCTCTTCCTCGACGAGGCGCCGGAGTTCCCCCGCGCGGTGCTCGACACCCTCCGCCAGCCGCTCGAGCGGGGCCAGGTGACGATCTCCCGGGCCAGTGGCGCGAGCACCTTCCCGTGCCGCGCGCAGCTCGTGCTGGCCGCCAACCCGTGCCCGTGCGCGAGCGCGGCCGGCGATGCCGCGTGCACCTGCAGCCCGGTGGAACGGCGCCGCTACCAGTCGCGGCTGTCCGGGCCGCTGCTCGACCGCATCGACCTCCGGGTGGACCTCCCGGCGGTCACGCGGGTGGCCTGGCTGGAGGCCGGGACCGTCGCCGAGCCGACGTCGATGGTCGCCCGACGGGTGCAGCACGCCCGGGACGCCGCGGCGGAGCGCCTCCGTGGCACCGGCCTCACCGTGAACAGCCAGGTGCCCGGCCGGATGCTGCGGGAGCGCTGGTCGCCGCCCCGCCCGGCCCTCCGGCTGGTCGAGCGGGCGCTGGAACGGGGCGTCCTGTCGGTGCGCGGCTACGACCGGGTGCTGCGCGTGGCCTGGACCCTCGCCGACCTGGCCGGCCGCCCGCTGCCCGGCTCCGACGACGTGGCCGAGGCCCTCGGGATGCGCCTGCAGCGGGCGGCGGCATGAGCGCCGTGCCGAGCCTCGACGAGGACATGGAGCAGGGGCTGGTGGACGGTGCGGCGGCCTCGCCGGCGGTGCGGCGGGCCCGGGCCTGGCTGAGCCGAGCCGCGGAACCGGGCAGCGTCGCCTTCTGGCGCTTCGTCGAGGACGCCGGCCCGGTGGAGGCGGTGCGCCGGCTGCGCGCCGGCCGGGCGCCGGACATCGTCCGGGCGATGGTGGGGGCCCGGGCCGAGCAGGACGCCACGCCGGCCGACCTCCTCCGTGCCGAGCGGAGCGGTGCGCGCCTGGTGGTGCCGGAGGACGACGAGTGGCCCGGACTCCTGCTGCACGGCCTGACGGTGGCCACCAGCGAGGAGCCGGACGACCCGCGGCACCACTCGCCGCGGACGACCGCCCCGGTGCCGCCCCTGGCGCTGTGGGTGCGCGGGCCGGGTCGGCTCGACGAGCTGGCCGACCGGTCGGTGGCGATCGTCGGGTCCCGCGCCTCGACCGCCTACGGAGAGCACGTCTCGGGCGAGCTCGGGCACCAGCTGGGGGAGCGGGGCTGGACGGTGGTCTCCGGTGGGGCATCGGTTCTCTGGACACGAAGGGGTGTTGCAACCGCTCCCAGGTGGGCACGTCCGACCTGACACCACGGTCACGTTGCGTGAGGGTCGACTCGGTCATCCGGATCCCGGGGCCAAGCGGGGGGATGGCCCCACTGCTCGGACCCACGGGCCTGAGTCGCCTTATCGACCCCGTGAACCTCGGCAGCGGGAGGGGCGGTCAGCGAGGGCGGATGGGACGGACCTTGTCGCTCCCAATCGAGTGATCGAGTTGCAGTCGCAGTTCCTCGATCACGTAGGCGTAGGTGTCGAGTAGTTGCTCTAGTTCGGCATTCCGCTCACGGAGCCGCTGGTATGTGCCTTGCAGTGCGTCGTACTTCTCCTGAAGTGACGTGACAGCCGGGCTGCTCACGCCCCACTTCGCGTCGACGGCCCTCAAAAACTCGTCCTTCAAGTCCCTGTGCCGGTGGGTCAGGATCCAGCGTTGTACGCCCACTCGCTGGCGCAGGTCCTCGATCACTGGGCGCTTCCCGTCTGTACGAGCCAGGAGTTCCTCGGCGGCCCTCCGAATCTCTTTCCGCTCAGCCTCATGCTTCTCGTCACCCATGTCGCTTCACGTTCTCGCTCACGGTCCGCCCTCTGAAGTGGTGGTACCGAGGACGGCGGTTGTAAGTACACGCTGGCAAGCGTCGTCGAAGGTGCACCAGGTGCGGGACGGCGAGCGGCGTCTCCAGCGCCACCTGGCGGGGCAAGATCACTCGAACGCCTCGACGGATCGTGACGGCCGAGGGTCACGCTCTGCGGCTGGGCGGCGCGGGCGGGGGGTGACGCGGAAGAGCGCGAGCAACCGGTCGGTCTGGATGGCGGACAGTCCGATTTCGCGGAGGAGCGCGCGACGAAGTCGGAGTTCCCGGCCGAAGGCTTGACGGCAGGCGTCGCCGCAGTATTCGCGCGCCCGGCCTGGAGCGCGCGCGGCGTGCTGCAACTCGGCTCCGCAGTGCTTGCACCAGCCTGGTGCAGAGATCGCCATCAGGTCTTCGCCTGGCTTGGCCGAGGGACACGCGTCCGCTCGTGTTCATCGATGATTTTGGTGACCCGGTCGAGTTCCGCCCGCTCGCGCTCGACGCGCAGTGGCGGCACGAGGGGATCCCCGACGATCTCGCGGAGCGGAGGGACGCGCTCTCGGAGGACATCGACATCGGAGTCGGTCTCAGCGATGTTGAGACAGTTGGGGTGGCAGTCGTCGAGGTCCGGCGTGATCTGCTCGTCAACCTGGCCCTGCCTCAACCTGCAGCGCGCCCGAGCGGGATCGAAGACGCAGGTCATACCCCGCCCCTCGTACACCTGGAGAGTCGGGCTTCGCAGAAGGCCGCGAGCCTGGTGGCCGCTGGTCAGCGTGATGCCAGGAAAGCGGAGGCTGGCATCGCCAAGCCGCTGGCGGTAGACATCCGCGCTGGGTCCGCTGACGTGCTCTCCGTCGTCGAGGCGACGCTGCGCATCACCCAGTGCCTCCAGCCGGGCTAGAAATCGCTCAAAGGCGTAATCGTCCGGGAACCCCGAGGCGGCGTTGCCCGCGTAGCCGAGGGTGACGGTGGTGAATAGGTGCCCGTACTGGATCGAGGCCGCAACGAGTCCGCGCGGTCGGCGGCAGATGTACCAGGCGAGCGTCCGCCGGAACCGGCTAAGGGAGATGCGCTCAAGTGATCGGTCGGCGGGGATGCTGTCCCGGCGCCCGCGTTCCAAGCAGTAGGCGTCGACCCATGCGATGAAGTCGGCGATGAAGCGCGGCGCCCGGTCGGTGGACAAGGCCCCACCCTCGCGCTGCTGTTCGCCCAGAACGGTCCGAGGAAATAGGACCTCGCGATCGTGCAGGCGCTCCATGACCCGGATGGCGTTCGCAACAGGCTCAACCACCACCCAAGGCACTTCCCGTTCGACGCCTCGGACGGCCTTGTCGCCTGTGTCCGTGCGGGCGCCCTTGAACGCCCGACCGACGACGCTCCACATGCCCGTCCGTTCGTCGTGGTGAAGGCAGCCACGACGAAGATTGAGCAACTCGCCAGGTCGCATCCCCGAGAGGTAAGCGGTCACGATGAGGCAGGCGGCGACCAGCATTTTCACGAAGCCCGGCACGTCGTGGTAGCCGATGGGCTGCTGGAGCCAGGGCTCATTGTCGATGAGGCCGGTGGGGTGAGAGGTGACTGCGGCACAAGCAACTAGCGGCAAGCCGCTGTGCCGGAACACATCCCCGGTTGCCAAGTCGCGAATGCCCCAAGCCGTGGCGTCGAGAAGTCGGGCGAGGTGGTAGTAGTCCAACTCGATGCCTGTGTCGGTCATCCGGCCTGGAAGTGGGCGGCCGGTGCGCCTGTACTCCCGTACGAGTACGTGGGCCTCCTTAACGAGGTCACGCCTGGGGACCGAGTCCAAGCCGCGCGCCTTGCGGCGCTTGCCCCTCGGTGCAAGCCGGTTGTATTCGTGGGCGGCGGCGATGATGTCGCCGGAGAAGTCGTCCACAAAGCGCATCGCCCAAGTCAGCAGAGCGTTCATCGTCCGCTCGTCGATTCGCGGCGTTCGGTTCTCGTCAGTCCGGTTCCGTTCGCCGAAAAGGTCTTCGATCTCCTGTCCATCCCAGGGCGGCGCCTCGGGCAGGCGCATGGCTGGGGGCAGCAGGTGACGGTGCCCCCACAAGCGGCGCACCTCCAGGGCGTAGTCCTCCTTGCGGGGTCGGCTGATGTCGGCGGCGTCGACAGCGCTGACGTACTGGTCGAGATCGTCCTCGGTGACCTCGGAGAAGTGGCTCCTGCCCCGAGCCGCGAGGAACTCGGCGAAGTCGCGAAGTGGCACGAGGGTTGTCTGAACGGTCATGAGGGAGAGCCGTCGGTACCCGGTGGCCAAAGCCTCATCGGTTGGCTCGTAGTTGATCAGCATCCAGGCGTACGTCTTGAGCGCATCGCGGAACACCGGCGCGGCCTTCGTCCAGTTCAGCCGTACTGGCTTTGCGTGAGCCTCGAACAGGCCCGGGGTGAGGTACCAGTGATCGTCTCCGTACCTGGACATGGCGCACTGGCGGTCGCGCAGCGGGCGGTTCGCAAGGACAAGGGCGTCCGGACCTGGCGCTTCGAGAACCGCGCCTTCAGCGGGCGCCGGCGTCGCGACACCCCTCTGGTACCCCCGGCGCGTCATGCGTCCAACCTGCGGTTGAGCAGACGCTCGACGAGCGTGCGCTCCTCCTCAGTGACCCGTTCCCGGGCCTGATCCACGGTCCCATGGGGCTGCTTGTCGAGGATGTCGCGCAGACGCGACCACGCCAAGCCGTACCGTTCGGCCCAGTCCAGCGGCGTCGTTTCTGAGCGGCGATCGAGGATCGCGTCGTGCGCCGCAACCTGCACAGTCAGGTGGTGCGGGAGCGCGACTGCGCAGGGGCAGTCGGTGCACAGGAGGAACGACGCCTGGCAGGCGCGCCCGGGCGTGTACGGGCCATTGGTGTTGTCCTTACAGGCGGCGACCACCGTGTCGAGCCGCCCGGAAAGTAGTCGCTTGAGAGTCCGGACGTTGACGCCCAGGCGGTCAGCGACGGGCTGTGGGTCTTTCCTGGCCTGCTCCAAGTCTTCAGCGGTGAGGTAGGCCAGGCGCGCTGTCTCGCGGGCCTCCCGAACCCGCTCGGCCAGCGTGTCCGCGACCACCCGCTGGTAGCGGGACAGGTCGGCGCGGTCCTTAACCTGGTAGTCCTTGTGCAGGGTCTCGCGCGTGTGCGCGACCGGTTCGTTGTGCTCCTGCACGAACGACAGGCGCAACCGGTCAAAATCCAACGCGAGTGCGGCGCCGTCGTCGGTGCGCAGACCGTGCCGACGCACCCATGCGGGGTTGTGGCCCTCGGGCGGCTTCAACCGGATTCCGCGCCCGCGCCCTCGGCCTCCTGAGTGCGCATACCAGGCGAACAGCCGGTCCGAGCGGACCAAGTCACGGGCGGGGCGGCCTAGTTCGCCAAGGAGCAAGAACACGCCGAGCGGGGTGAGCAACTCCTTGCGGCCCGCCGTAAGTGGCTGCGCAGGCAGTGGCAACCACCGCGGAGTGTCCTGGATCGGTACCGCCATGTGCGACCTGGACTTGCCGCGACGAGGCTTGAGTAGGTCGACGATGGCGACGGCGCCAACGTCGTTGCCGGTGCGGTGGTGGTGGGCAGGGGCCCGTCCCACTGTTCCGGCGTTCTGCCCAGTTAGCCCGACTAGGAGGATCTGGAAGGCAAGCGTTTCCCCGGCACCGAGGAACAGCAGCCCCAGGGCTTCAGTCCCCGTGCGTAGGCCCGCCTGGCGGATCACCGCGTCATCTGGACTACCCCGCCGACCCTTGCGGGGGAGGTCTCCTGTGCGCGCCACTTCGTCCAACAGGGCGCCGAGCGCCCAGGCGGTTGGCTCGGCCTCGCTGTCGATTTCGCCACGCAGCCAGCGATCCCTGTGCGCTAAGTGACGACGGATTCGTGCTCGTGCTACCCGGATGTCCGCCCGCGCCGCGGCGAGGACGCGCTTCACCTCCTTCGGGGAGTAGCCCTCCCGCGAACTGGAAGACCGGGGGCCGTGGGGGACCTTCAGCGCCGCCCGGAACTCGTCGGAGTAGGAATCACCGGTACGCCTGAGAGCGTTCTTGAGCGAACCGAGAGGTCGCGACTTACGGCCCACGACCAGGTGGAAGGCGGCCAGATGCGCGGGTCGCAAATCCTCCGGCCGGAGCGGCGGCGAACTGCTCCGCTGCAACGTCTGCGCGAAGCGCAGTAGTTGCCGGTAGGCGGTTTCCGCGGTCGCGGCCGACCGCCATGTGCCGGAGGGGCGGCATCCCTCAGCGAGGCACGCGGCGAAGTGCTCGCGTAGCGGCGCGGCCACCGGTAAAGTCGAAAAGTCCCAGGTCGTGGTCTCGTGGTCCACAGCGCTGCGGAAGGTGACGACAAGACCATTCTCTTCCCGTGCTCGCCGTGGCCGGTAGTCGACGGGGGGCAGCGAGGCTGGTCGTCCTGCCATCAACCGGCTGCGACCGTCTGAACACGCGCGTGGCCCCGCAGGAGCGCGGCCATCAGGTCGGTCACAGATTCGTCGGCTGCATGGTCCAGCAGCATCTCGATGTCGAGCGTCTGGAACGGCTCCAGGTAGATGTTCTGCGTCGTGCTCGTGTGACGGTGCCCAAGCAGGGTCTGCACAAGTTTCCAGTGCGATCCCATCTCGGCCCGCAGGTCCTGGGCTTCTTCGGCCGTGAGGAAGGACATGCGTTGATCCCAGAGCAGTCGCGCAACGACGAACCAGCGGAGCGCGAAACTGTGCCGCAGTCGGTGTGGTGTCAACTTGGCCATGGGATACCCGAGCAAGTCGATGCGGGCGTTTGCGCGGGCGAAGGTGCTGTTCCAACGCTCGATCGGACGGGGTGTGCCGTCGCGGTTAAGCCACAGCATCGCGGGCTCCAGGTAGACGTCCCCCTGGTCTGTTCGGCGGCGCCAGAACAGACGCTGCCGGTCCTGGGGGGACAGGTCGTCCAAGGGGCGCTGCGCCACCTTTCCCGACGGCTCCCGCACGATCAGGTCGTCGCCAAGTTGGCGCAGGACAATGGCCTTGCCGTCCATCGCTTGGTACTTGGCCTGCCCGGCGCTCACTACCTGAGCGCGCTCGCCGATGACGTAGGCGTAGGTGTCCGATACCACGGAGGCAGGCACCCAGTAGGTCCGGCCCCGCTGGCGCTTGGCGCAGAACTTCGCGAGGTGGAGCGTGTGCCAAGGGCGCGCGTGGTCGCGTGCATTTGGCCACTCGGCGCCAAGCAGAACGCTTCCGGCCTCCTGGACTCGCAGACCGGTGCGGTAAAGGGCGTCGCTGAAGGCCATGTCCCGCTGCACGTTCCCGGCCCGGAACGTTGAGTCAGGAGTGCCGTCCGGCAGGTGACCGCCCAGGCCGACGTCCCGCCACATCGCGTATCCCTGCGGGTCGAACCATTTGACGTCGGAGGACCGCACGTAGGCGCCACCGGTGTCGTGCAGGTCGTCGTCCACGTCCGGCAACGGGTTGTCGATCCCGAAGCGCGAGGCGTACCCGTACAACGCCCTGAACACAGCGGAGTCCTTCTGCCACGTCGCATCCTGTACGTAGTCCTCGTTCTGCTCGGTGTCGAGGACTCGCCAGGTGTAGACGGCGTCGATGTCCTCCGAGTCGACCTCGCGCCAGGACAGACCCCATTGGTGTAGCAGGTTCAAGTAGCCGCTTAGGCAATAGGCGTATGTGCGCGGCGATTTTCCTGTCAGCCTGCGGGTGCGTCCGCGACCGCGTGTAAAGAAGTCGTTGATGATGCTGTCCGGGTGCCCGTCCGGGCCGACCAAGAACGGACGTCCAGCGGGAATGGCGCGCTCACTGCGCCGGGCAAGCGCCTCATTGATAGTGCTGGCTGCAATCGGCGAATCCTGCCGTGCGGCAGGAACGGTGGTCGTGTGGAAAAAGACGTTCCACCGCCCTACTCGTGTCCCCCTGGTCAACGGTGAGGTGAGGGTGGAGTGCACTCGCGATCCGCGACCTGACCGCGGCAAAGAGGTATCGGTGCCAGGGAACACCAGCGTGGGGGGTTGTCGGAAGAAACCGACGGCGAGTGTGTGTCCATACCTCTTGCCTATCGCATGGATTCCCATCCCACAACCGAGACATTGGCATACCTTGCGTCAAGAATGGTCGCATCGACTAAACGCATACGTGGCGGCAAGAACTGATTCTGGTTGCCTGTAAGGAGTCTGGCGTAAGCATTGCTTTCTGAGTACGCCTCCAAGAGCGACGCCGGGGGCTGCGCCGAAGTCGTGAGATCCTGGTCACACGCTAGGCGGTGCGTCCCCACGACCTGGCCAATGGGGCGTTCGTCGGGCAGCGCGGCGTCCGGCGGCTGGTTCTCTACGCAGTCGAGCGCCGGGAAGGCGCCGACCGGGCCCTTGTGCGGAGCAGGGGTCGGGTCAGGGCTCAGTCCCAGGTGATACCGAGTTCGAGCCGAGGGTGCGATGCGCAGTCGGCGTGATCGTCGAGGAATGCCCAGGCGCCCTCGGCGTCACGTACTGGACGCCACGCAGCGATTGCGTACGCCTCCGGCATCGTGAGGCCATCCGGGGGCAGTTGTCGCCGGAGGGCCTCGCGGCGGACCTCCTGGCAGGAAATGCATATCCCCATCAAGGGGGCATCCCAGTAGTCCTCGGCGTCCTCGTCCGCGCGCTCGATGAGTCGCAGGCCATCGTCGGATGTGAACCCTTCGGCCAAGATGAGCAGGATCCGAAGCGTCTCGATGTCCGGGGGCATCCGTCCACTGGTCATTCGGTGAGGACTTCCTCGATGTCGTGTGATCCCTAGGCGAAAGCGCAGCGCGGTCTCAAGGTTGCATCCACGAGCATGGTCCGCTCCGGCTCCCTGCTACGAGGGGCCGGAGCGGACCCCCAAGCCGCTTTGCGCGCGGCTCGGGCCGCCTCCTGGGCCGTCAGTCATCCGGTCCAGAAGTTCACCTCCTGACCAGATCCGCACGGGGCGGTGGTAACCGCGTGCCGTCGATCAAGGTCAGTCCGATCATGGCTGGAGCGTCAGGCACGGCTTGCGCAGGAGGGCGACGGCGACCGAGACGTAGTGGTGCTCATCGACGATGGCGGACATCCATACCCTGCCGTTCGGTATCGCCGAGGGCTGCCTGAGGAAGCGGGCGACGGACTCGACGACTCTGAGCGGATCCGGGGCCATGACTGGCATCACGGACTGCACCTCCGAGCGGGCGATCCGTACCGCCGAACCCTCGTCGGTAGTGAGCAGGAGAGCGAACCCCCTGGGTTCCGAGTACCAGGCGATGCCTGGGCGGCCTTCGACGCGCTGTCCGTCAACGGTGGTCACGGCCACTCGCTCATTGATCTCCAGCCACGCCGCCGGCCGCGAGCGTCCGGCCCCGTCCGGCAGGCAGGAGCACGTGCACTTGCTCGCATCAGCCACGACAGCCCCTTCGGCATTGCTTGCCCCACGGAACCGTCTCGCCACCCCTGGACGAGACGACCACCACTCCAACCCAACATATATGGCCTGGTAGACATCCTGACAGGTGCCAAGCGTTGCTTGCTGTGCCTGGCCTCAAGTCCGCTCGACACCTCACCCTGCCTCCGGACCGGCGTCGGGATCTTGCTGAACGCGTGCGGCAAGCCCGGCAGGCTGCGGACTTCACACAGGAGACCCTGGCTCGGGCTTCGGGAGTGACGGTCCAGCACATCCAGAGGATCGAACGCGCGACAGCAAACCCAACGTTGACAACGCTCTATGCGATCAGTGACGCCTTGGGCGTCGACGTGCGCACCCTTGTGGCACGTGGCGACCTCGTCGAGCCGGACTCTCGCGGCAACTTGCCCCTTAGTCGGAGCCGCGCGCTCGCCGAAGGAGTCCGGAGGGCTCGCCAGGCTGCCGACGTCACGCAGGAGTACCTATCGCAAGCCTCGGGTGTGACGGTTCGGCACGTTCGACGCATCGAGCGAGGGGAGGCCAATCCGTCCCTCGCCACCCTCTGCGCCATCGGCGACGCCTTGGGCGTTGACGTAGGAACCTTCATGACCGGGGGATCCCCGGGTGGAGCGTGAGTCGCGCGTTCGGCCCCCAGCCCACAGGTAGCGGGCGACGAGGCAGAGTGGCCAGTCGTCGTCAGGGGTGACTCCAGGAGGTGTCGGAGCCGCGCGGCATGATCGGGCGCCGGGACAGGCTCGGTACGCCGATAGACCTCTAAGGACCGCGGTCGGCGGCGCATGGCTTCGAGGCGGACGGTGCAGCGTGCACCAGGGCATGGCAGACGAGAGGTACTTGTGAGGGTCAACGGAAATCAGCGTCCCCAGGGGCAACTTGCGCTGACCTGGATGGGCAAGGACCTCGCGCTCATTCCTTCCGAGCAGGGCAAGTACGACTACGCATGGGCTGACCGCTGGGACCCTCGCGCCTGTGACGTGAAGAGCATCGAAATAGTGGAGCGCGTCGGCGAAGTCGACGGTCCGACCTCAGCAGCCGAGAACCTGCTGATCATGGGGGACTCGGGGGACGCTCTCCGTTCGCTGGGCACGGTCCCCGAGTACGTGAACATGTACCGCGGCAAGGTCAAACTTGTCTACATCGACCCGCCATTCAACACCGAGCAGGCATTCGAGCACTACGCTGACCAGTTGGAGCACTCCGTCTGGCTGACGATGATGCGTGACCGCATTAGGGACATTAAGCCGCTGATGGCCGAAGACGCGTCAATCTGGGTGCATCTCGATGATGCTGAAGTGCACCGCATGCGAGTGCTATTGGATGAAGAGTTCGGTGAAGACAAGTTTGTCGCGACGATCGTCTGGCAAAAGAAGTATTCCCGTGACAATCGGCCCGCCATTGGCACCGTGCACGACTACATCCTCGTCTACGCCATGCAAGGGGCTGCGCAATGGAAGCATGCGCGGAATCGCATCCCCCGAGTGAACGCATCCCAGTATCGAAACCCCAACAATGACCCCGAGGGTGCTTGGCGCCCTATCCCCCTTGACGTGCAGGGTGGGCATGCGACCGCGAGCCAGTTCTATGACGTAGAGACACCCAGCGGCAAGGTCGTGCGCCCCGCCAATGGTCGGGCATGGAGCGTCACCGAGCCCGTCATGCAGGCCATGATCGAACGCGGCGAAATCTACTTCGGTCAAAAGGGTGACGGCATGCCCAACACCATTCGGTATTTGAAGGATGACGAGGGCCTCGTTCCGTGGACCTGGTGGCCGCACGACGAAGTGGGAAACAACGACGACTCCAAAAAGGAAATCATCGCCCTCTTCGGTGACGAGAATCCCTTCGATACCCCGAAGCCTGAACGGTTGATGGAGCGAATCATCCACATCGGCTCCAACCCCGGCGACCTGGTTCTGGACTGCTTCGGCGGGTCCGGGACTACGGCAGCGGTGAGCCACAAGTTGGGGAGACGCTGGATCACTGTCGAGTTGAGCGAACGGAACGCCGAAGCCTTCATCCGCCCACGCCTGGCTGGCGTGGTCGCAGGCACCGACAACGTGGGCATCAGCGTGAGGGACGGCGAAGGCTTCACGGACGAGGTGTTCAACGGCGTCATCAAGCCTGCCGACGCCAAGATTCTGCTTCGGGCGTTCTCGGCCTTGGCGAAGACCGGCTCGCTCAAGTCGGTGGCCGAACCCGACGCGGATGCTCTCGCCAAGGAACTGCGGCAACGGTTGAAGCCTGCGCCGGAACCGGCGGCCGTCCGCTCCGGAGGCGGCTTCACGGTCGCCCGGATGGGGCCGTCGATGTATGAGGTGGACGACGAGACAGGCGAGGTCTACCTCTCGCCTGACGCTACGACCGAAGCCTGGTCCAAGGCGGTCGCCGGCCAACTCGGCTACACCTATACCCCCGACGACCCGGTCTTCTGTGGAGTTAAGCGGAGGATGCGCCTCGCAGTAATCGACGGCATCGCTGATGCGCAAGTCGTGCGCACCGTTGTCGAGCACTTAGGGGAGGGGGAGCGGGCCATGGTTGTCGCTAAGGCCGTGATCCCCGATGCCGAGACGCTTCTGAAGGAACTGTCTCCGGGTTCCCGACTGCGGAAAGCGCCCGACGATCTGTTTCCGAAAGCGACGGTGAAGTAAGAGTCGTGGAAATCACCTACGACGAGGCGTTGATTTTCGAGATCGCTGCCCGTTTCGATCTGCGCGAGCCGAACCGACGCGCGCTGGACGCCGTCGTCCAGGCCATCGTTGCTGCAGGTGGCGAGTTCACTGAGATGGTGGCTGACCTGGCTACCGGCGTCGGCAAAACGTTCCTGATGTCCTCCCTCGTCGAGTACCTGGCAACTCAGGGAGTCCGAAACGTCCTCGTCGTCACGCCGAATACGACCATCCAGAACAAAACGATCGCCAACTTCGACGCTGCGTCAGCAAAGTACGTGTCCGGCGCCGAGATCGCCCCACTGGTCGTCACGCCGGAGAACTTCCAGACGGCATCGGTCGGGGCGGCGTTGCGGGACAGCAGTCGCCTCAAGGTCTTTGTCTTCAACATTCAGCAGTTGATCCGTCCCACGGACAAGGTCTCCCGACGTGTCCGCGAGGAGGACGAGAATCTCGGCGGTGCGCTGTACTCGTACCTGGAGAATACCGGCGACTTGTTCGTGATCGCGGATGAGCACCACATTTATCACGAGCGGGCGCAGGCTTTCTCCGCGGCGATGCGCCAACTTCACCCAGTTGCTCTCGCCGGTCTTACTGCGACGCCCGATCCGGCGGACATTTCGAAGATTGTCTTTGAGTACACGCTCGGCGAGGCGATCGCCGACGGACACGTCAAGATTCCCGTCATCGTGTACCGAAAGGACGGTCAGAAGGACGAGCGCACACAGTTGGCCGACGCTTGTCATCTGCTCCGACAGAAGGAAGTCGCCTACCAGCAGTACCGGGACATGCAACCGGGTGCGCCGAAGGTGCGGCCGGTACTGTTCGTTGTTTGTCAGACGATTGAGCACGCCACTGAGGTCGGCCAACTCCTCGCGGGCTCCAACTTCATCGGTGACGCGCAGGCTGTCCTGGAGATCACCTCAGAGTCCTCCGAGAAGGCGCTTCAAGCCTTGGCGGATGTCGAGGACGATGAGTCGCCCATTCGCGCCATCGTCAGTGTGAATAAACTTCGCGAAGGCTGGGACGTAAAGAACATTGCGGTCATCGTTGCTCTGCGCCGACTCGCGTCTCAGACGCTGACTGAGCAGATTCTGGGTCGTGGCCTCCGACTGCCGTTCGGCGAACGCACCGGCGTATCCATGGTCGACCAGGTCGACCTTGTGGCTCACGACTCTTATCAGCAGTTGCTCCAGCAGAAGGACCAACTCCGTACGCGCCTTCAAACTCCGGCAGCCCTGACCCCGGTTGACGAGCATGGCGCGGCCACCGGAACCGAGCCCCTGCCAGCGGGGGACTCGGCCAGTGTCGTGCCGGACGCGTCCCAGGGTGGCGAAGCAGTGCAGCCCGGCATTCCGGGCATCCCCGTCACTGCTCCCGCGCAGCCGACGTTGTTCGGCCTCGACGGCGAAGTCGAGTCGGACTCCGATTCGTCACCTTCTCTCCTCTTCGAGGAGGTGGAAGCCCGGCAGGAGGCGGCAGCACCGGAGGCCCAGGGCCGCACCGAAGGGGCGCCACAGATCAACTTCCCGCGGGAGGCCACCCGACTCGTGATCACCCCGTTCTCGCTGGTGGATGTGCCTGACGGCGACGCGGAGGCGGCGGGTGCTCGATTCATTCTGGAGGTGCCAACCTTCATTTACCGCGACGCTCTCGTGGCGAAGCGGACCGGGGCCGACGTGCGCATCACCGTCACGCCTCAGGCCAACGCCGAGGCGCAACAGGTATACGAGGGCATCGATATGGTGCGTCTCGAACTCAGCCACGAAATCATGCGGCAACCGGAAGTCACCGCAGTAAGGCGCGAGGCGAACGCCGCTCGCCGCCTCGTCAACGCCTTTCTCAAGGGCGCTGGAGTGTCCTCCTCGGAGCAAGCCACGGCCGAGTGGGGACGGCAGAGGCGGCATCAGGCCGTCGAAGGACTACGCACGCTCATCCGCTCGGCCATCGGCGCGCGCAAGCAGGAGCGCCAGGTCGCGCTCGAATCCATCACGTTGCCGATCGAACCGGTGCTCGTAGACCCGAACGCGCCGAACGCGTACAACGACCCTTACGTGAAGGGCGTGCACTTCCAGGGATGGCGAAAGTCCGTCATGCCGACGGCGGCGTTCGACGCGAAGACCACCGAGTGGGAACTCGCCCATCTTCTAGATCGCGACGATGAGATCACCTGGTGGCTTCGCCTCTACACGAACGGCCCGGCGTTCATCCCGACTGACACTGGCCGGTACTTCCCCGACTTCATCGCCATCGACAAGCACGGCACCTACTGGGTCATCGAAGGTAAGGCGGACAGCGACGCCAAGAACGCTGACGTCCTTGCCAAGAAGGTCGCCGCCGAACGGTGGGCACGACTCGTTCGCGACGAAGAGGACTACGGCACCTGGCGGTACATGTTCGTCACGGAGTCCAACATCAAGTCTGCTGCGGGTTCGTGGAACGGGCTCTACACCGCCGCCAACCCGGAGTGACTGGCCTCAGTCAAGCGTCCGCGTGCCCAGCGGGCGCCCATGGAGCCGGCCCGACCTGAACGTCAAGAGGCCAGCAGGCGTCGTCCTCCCGGGGCTGGGCCGCTAGCCAGTTGGGGCGGATCGCTGGCCGGAGGGACGCTGGTGAGCGCCCGCCGATTTCGGGTGGGTACGCAGCGAGCGACAGCCAGGCCGCCAGATCCGCCAGAGTGCCACCTGCGCTGATCTGGAGTGCCCACCCGCGAGGCGACTGCCCCCCGAGACGATGACCCGCAGTCATACCGTCGCCTCGTTCTGTCAGTGGCTCTGCGTACGGTCGCCGACATGGTGAGGCAGCGGGGAGGAACGCAGTGATCGACATCGACTTTCTCTGGGTCGGAGAGAAGCAGAAGACTGGCGACGCCATCACGTGTCAGTTCACGGATCCGTCCACCGGACAGGACGTGGTCGTTGTCATCGATGGCGGCTTCCGCGACGACGGTGAACGCATCGCCAGCCATGTGCGCCGCTACTACGGCACCGACCGGGTCGATCTCGCGATCTGCACCCACCCCGACGATGACCACATCCGAGGCTTGTTCGGGCTGATCGAAGAACTCGACGTTTCGCGCCTACTTATTCACCGGCCCTCTCACTTCGGCTACACGGGTGACGACGTCAAGGCACCCTTGGTCGATGACTTGATTGCCACCGCGCGCGCCTGGGGAACGACCGTGGATCACGGCTTCACCGGTACTACGTATTTCGGCGGTGCCCTGACGATCGCGGGTCCATCCGAGTCCTACTACCAGCAACTGCTGGACGAGCAGGTCCACTACGGCTCGTTGACCGCGTCGATCGGGCGCGCGTTCTCCAAGGCAGCCAGCAGTGTCATGGAAGTGATCCGCAGTCTCGGGAGCGATCCTGGCGAGACGATGACCGATGACAACGGCGGGACTACCCCTCGCAACAACAGCAGCATCATCACGGATCTGTCGGTTGATGGTTACCGTGCACTCTTCACAGGCGACGCTGGGGTGCCTGCGCTGAACCAGGCGGCCGACTACCTCGACCTGATGGGGAAGTCGACCGCCCCCGACTTTTTCGATGTCCCGCACCACGGTTCCCGTCACAACCTGGATCCCCAGACCCTGGACCGCTTGCTCGGACCGATCGTCGGGGATGCCGAGATGGGATCAGCCTTCGTGAGCGTTGGAAAGGAGGCGGATGACCACCCCCGTCCCGAGGTCGCCAACGCGATCCGTCGGCGCGGGTATCCGGTTCGGGCAACGCGCGGGCAGAACATCAGGTGGAACCGCGGAGGCGCCTATCGCCCTGAGTACGGCCCCATCGGGGCGATCGACTGGCTTGCAGAGTGAGTCGATAGACATGGACGCCTACGACCGCAAGGCGCGCCTCTACCCGGCCGCCGTCGTCATCTTCCCGTTGACGCTGCTCGGTTTGCTGTTGTTCAGCCTGCCGGACTGGTGGAAGGGACTCGCCACCTTCGCAGCCGCCGGTGGCTTGCACGTTCCCGTTATGCATCTGGTCCGAGACCGCGGTGCTGGCAAGCAGGACGCCTTGTGGGAGGGGTGGGGCGGGCCGCCCACGACCCTGCTTTTGCGATGGACGGGCAAGACGAACGTCATACAGCAGAAGCAGCGTCACACCGCGGTCGCCAGCGCAACCGGCCTTAGCCTCCCATCACCGGAGGAGGAGACAGCCAATCCGGCCGATGCCGACGCGGTCTACGAGTCGGCCGTCGACCTGCTTCGTGCCAAGACACGGGGGGAGGTCTTCTCCCTCGTGCAGGCGGAGAACGCCAACTACGGCTTCCGAAGGAACCTGTACGGCTGTCGAGCCTTTGGGATTGCGGTCGCACTGATCATTGCCATCGCCGAAGGTGTGCTAGCCATTCTTGGGATTCGTCATGTTGTCGAGGTGTCCCCGGCGTTGATGTTCGTCGCAGCGGGAACAAGCCTCTTGTGGCTTGCTGGATGGATCTTCACTGTCACACCCGCCTTCGTGAAGCGCGATGCCGACCGGTATGCGTTGGCCCTCGTGCTGGCGGCCGCGACCGTTGAAAAGGGCTGACTGACGCGTCGCCCGGCCGGGCAACCACGCCCGGTCGGTGTCGCCAGCGGCGGCGGGAGTAGGCAGGGGCTACGCGCAGGGTCGGCAAGGCAAGAGGTAGGGGGAGAGGACAGGCGATCGGCCTGCCCTCTGCTTCGGCTCACGCAACGTGACCCTGGTGTCAGGTCGGACGTGTCCACCTGGGAGCGATTGCAACACCCTGGAGAGAGCAGAGAACCTTCGGCATCGACGCCGCCGCCCACCGCGGTGCCCTGGCTGCCGACGCACCGACCATCGCCGTGCTCGCCTGCGGCGTCGACCGGGCCTACCCCGCCGCGCACAGCGCCCTGTTCCACCGCATCGCGGAGGAGGGGCTGCTGGTCAGCGAGTGGCCACCCGGTGCCGCGCCGCACAAGCACCGTTTCCTGGTGCGCAACCGGCTGATCGCCGCGCTGACGCGGGGAACGGTCGTCGTGGAGGCCGCGGCCCGGTCCGGCGCCCAGGCCACGGCCCGCCGCGCGCAGAAGCTCGGCCGGCCGGTGATGGTCGTCCCGGGTCCGGTGACGTCGGCGATGTCCGTGGGCTGCCACGAGTTGTTGCGCGAGGCGGAGCTCGGCGCGGTGCTGGTGGGCAGCGCGGCCCACGTCGTCCAGGAGGTCGGCCGGGTGGGGGAGGGCCTGGCCGATCCGCCGGACCGCCCCTCCGGCCCCGGGGACGGCCTCTCCGACCTGGCCTGCCGGGTGCTCGACGCCTGTCCGGTCCGCGTCGGGGTCGGCCCGGAGCGGCTGGCCGCGATCGCCGGCTGCGACGTGCTCGACGTGATGCGGGTGCTGCCGGCGCTGGAGCTGGCGGACCTGGTCCAGTGGACCGGGACCGGCTGGCGGCTGAGACCGCCGGAGCAGCAGACGCGGGGGTGACCGGTGGACCCGAGGGCCGGGTGGGCCCGCTCGACGGGCGGCGCGGCGGCTTGACCCCCGGCGCCCGCCGTCGGACGGTTCCCCGGTGACCGCCCGGACAGCTGACGCGCGCGCGGCCCTGCCGCCGCCGCTGGCCGAGGCCCTGGCCGGCTACGAGGAGCACCTGCGCACTCAGCGGGACCTGTCCGAGCACACCGTCCGCGGCTACGTGACCGACGTCGTGTGGCTCCTCGACCACCTCGTCCGGCGCGGCGGCACCGGGGTCGGCGAGCTCGACCTGGGCACCCTGCGCGGCTGGCTCGCACAGGGGCGCACCCGGGGCGCCGAGCGGGCCACCACCGCCCGGCGGGCGGCCTCCGCCCGGTCGTTCACCGCCTGGCTGCGCCGGGCGGGGCTCATCCCCGAGGACGTCGGCCTGCGGCTGGTCAGCCCCAAGGCCCGGCGCACCCTGCCCGACGTCCTGGCCCCGGACCAGGCGCGCGCCGTCGTCGAGTCCGCGGCCGGCGCCGAGGAGCCGGTCGGACTGCGCGACGCCGTCGTCCTCGAGCTGCTGTACGCCAGCGGCATCCGGGTCAGCGAGCTGGTGGGACTCGACGTGGACGACGTCGACCGGGGACGCCGGCTGCTGCGGGTGCTCGGCAAGGGGCGCAAGGAGCGCAGCGTGCCCTACGGCGTCCCGGCCGAGCGGGCCCTCGACGCGTGGCTCACCCGCGGGCGGCCGGCCCTGGCCACCGACCGGTCGGGCCCCGCGCTGCTGCTGGGCCTGCGCGGGGGCCGGCTGGACCCGCGGGAGGTGCGGCGCACCGTGCACACCGCGGTCGCCGCGGCCCCCGGCGCGCCGGACATCGGCCCCCACGGCCTGCGGCACTCGGCGGCGACGCACGTGCTGGAGGGCGGCGCCGACCTGCGTTCGGTGCAGGAGCTGCTCGGGCATGCCAGCCTCGCCACCACGCAGATCTACACGCACGTGACCGTCGACCGGCTGCGGGCGGTCCACGCCCAGGCGCACCCGCGCGCCTGACCGGAGTACCGCCGGTGTCTGAGACAGTGGTCGTGCGCGCGATGCAATCGACCACCGCCGCAGTGCCCACCCCGAGGCCTCCCACGGCAGGCCTCCGACGTACGGGAGTGCAGACCGTGCCCGAGGCCACCATCCACCGGCTCGACGAGGCCGATGCCGACGCCGCGCTGGCCGCGCTCTGGGCCACCTACGTCGAGGACCGGGACCCGGTGTTGCGGGACCGGCTGATCCTGCACTACGCGCCGCTGGTCAAGTACGTCGCCGGACGGGTCGGCAGCGGCCTGCCGGCCCACGTCGAGCAGGCCGACCTGGTGTCCTACGGCACGTTCGGGCTCATCGACGCCATCACCCGGTACCAGCCCTCCCGTGAGGTCAAGTTCGAGAGCTACGCGATGGCGCGCATCCGCGGCGCGATCATCGACGAGCTGCGCAGCACGGACTGGATCCCGCGGTCGGTGCGGATGAAGGCCCGGCAGTTCGAGCGCACCGTCGCCGACCTGGAGAGCCGGCTGCAGCGCAGCCCCAGCGAGGAGGAGGTGGCCGCCGAGATGGACATGGACGTCGAGGAGGTCCGCAAGTTCCTCGGCCAGCTCTCCCTGGTCAACGTCGTCGCGCTGGACGAGCTGCTGTCCGACGACGACGGCGGCGCCCCCCGGCTGGTGGACACCCTGCAGGACACCAGCGCGCTGGACCCGCAGGCGATGGCCGAGCACGGTGAGGCGCGGCAGCTGCTGGCCCGCGCGGTCGAGCAGCTGCCCGAGCGCGAGAAGGTCGTCGTCAGCCTCTACTACTTCGAGGGCCTGACCCTCGCCGACATCGGCCGGGTGCTCGGGGTGACCGAGAGCCGCATCTGCCAGCTGCACACCAAGGCCGTGCTGCACCTGCGCACCAAGCTCGCCGACATCGCGTGAGTCGCGCGCGGGCCATCGCATGACGACGGCGCGGGGTCGCGCCCGGGACGTCGCCGCCCAGGGCTGAGGCGTCAGCTCATCGGCAGCAGCCGGACCTCGGGCGGCTCGAGCAGCGCCAGCGGATCCAGGTAGACCTCGCCCCGGCGCAGTCCCCAGTGCAGGCAGGCCGCGACCGGGCAGCCCTCGTGCCCCGCGGCCAGCGTGCCGATCGGCGACCCCCGGGCCACCACCTGGCCGGCGCCCACCGCGGGCTCGACCGGCTCGTACGTCGTCCGCAGCCCGCCGGCGTGGTCGACGCTGACCACCGGGCGCCCGGCCACCATCCCGGCGAAGACCACGACGCCGTCTCCGGCGGCGAGCACCGGGGCGCCGGGGGGACCGGCGACGTCCACGCCGCGGTGCCCGGCCGCATAGGGGTCCGGGAGCTGGTCGAACGGCCGGGTCACCGGGCCGTCGACCGGCCGCACCCACAGCGCGCCGACCCCCGCGGCGGGCTCGGCGACCGCGCCCGCCGGGGCGGACACCCAGGCGGTGACCAGCAGCAGGACGGCGAGCGCACGCATGCGAGGAGCCTGCAGCCGCGACAGCCGGCGGCGCCCCGTCGGCCGGTGGCTGTGGACGACGCCGGCCGCTGGGGAGGCCGACGTCCCACGAGGCGTATGCTGCTCGGTGCGATCCGTCTCGAACGGGTCGACTTCGCGCGTCCTCAGTCCCGCCGGTCCGGCGGGTCAGTCGCCACCTCGGTCCCCGCGGGAGCTCCCCGCGGGGTGGTGTGGCGCCTCGGACGCCAGGGCGGTGCACCACCCGGTGCCCGCGACAACCGAGGAGCGCGGCCGCCCGGCGGCCGCGCGCGACAGAAGGGCGACCATGGCAGTCGTCAGCATGAAGCAGCTGCTCGACAGCGGCGTCCACTTCGGGCACCAGACCCGACGGTGGAACCCGAAGATGAAGCGGTTCATCTTCACCGAGCGCAACGGCATCTACATCATCGACCTGCAGCAGACGCTCGGGTACATCGACAACGCGTACGAGTTCGTCAAGCAGACCGTCGCGCACGGCGGCTCGATCCTGTTCGTCGGGACCAAGCGCCAGGCGCAGGAGGTCATCGCCGAGCAGGCGCAGCGCGTCGGCATGCCCTACGTCAACCAGCGCTGGCTGGGCGGCATGCTCACCAACTTCCAGACCGTGCACAAGCGTCTCCAGCGGCTCAAGGAGCTCGAGGACATGGAGCAGACCGGCGTGCTGGTCAGCCTGTCCAAGAAGGAGCAGCTCGGCCTGACCCGGGAGAAGGCCAAGCTGGAGCGCAGCCTCGGCGGTATCCGCGACATGCAGAAGGTGCCCAGCGCCGTCTGGATCGTGGACACCAAGAAGGAGCACATCGCCGTCGGCGAGGCGCGCAAGCTCAACATCCCGGTCGTCGCGATCCTCGACACCAACTGCGACCCCGACGAGGTCGACTACAAGATCCCGGGCAACGACGACGCCATCCGCAGCGCCGCCCTGCTGACCCGCGTGATCGCCGACGCCGTCGCCGAGGGCCTCATGGCCCGCTCGGCCGCGCAGGCCAACGCCGGCCGCGAGGCCGGCGAGCAGCCGGCCATCGGTGGCGACGAGCCGCTGGCCGACTGGGAGCGGGAGCTCCTCACCGGTCAGCAGGGTGACGCCGCCGGCGCCACCGAGCTGCCCGAGACCCCGGCCGCGCCGCCCGAGGTCACCGCGGACGAGGTCGCCCCGGTCGAGGGCGTCCCCGCCACCGGCGACGCGTCCACCGGCACGCAGGGCGCCCAGAACGGCTGACCGCGTGGCGCCGTCCCCGCTGGTGCGGGGACGGCGCCCCGGCACGTCCGGACCCCGTCCGGAACCCACAGACGCGCGCACCACACCCACTCCAGACCCAGAGGGAAGTGACATGGCTGGCTTCACCGCTGCCGACGTCAAGCGTCTCCGTGACGCCACCGGCGCCGGGATGATGGACTGCAAGAAGGCCCTCACCGAGGCCGACGGCGACTACGACAAGGCCGTCGAGTTCCTCCGCATCAAGGGCGCCAAGGACGTCGGCAAGCGCCTCGAGCGCTCGACGACCAACGGTGTCGTCGTCAGCAAGGACGGCGCGCTGCTCGAGCTGGACTGCGAGACCGACTTCGTCGCCAAGAACGCCGACTTCGTGACGCTCGCCGACCGCCTGCTCGACATCGTCCTGGACAAGCGCCCGGCCGACGTCGAGGCGCTGCTGGGCACCGAGGTCGACGGCCAGACCGTCGCCGCGCTGGTCGAGTCCGAGTCCGCCCGCATCGGCGAGAAGCTGGTGCTGAGCCGCTTCGCCGTCTTCGAGGGCACCACCGCCACCTACCTGCACAAGCGGGCCACCGACCTGCCCCCGGCCATCGGTGTCGCGGTGCAGTACAGCGGTGGCAGCGAGGACGCCGCGCGCAGCCTGGCGATGCACATCGCCGCCGCGCGCCCGCGCTACCTCAGCCGCGAGGAGGTCCCGGCCGAGGCCGTCGAGACCGAGCGGCGCGTCGCCGAGCAGACGGCCAAGGAGGAGGGCAAGCCCGAGCAGGCGATCGTCAAGATCGTCGAGGGGCGGGTCAACGCCTACTACAAGGACTTCGTCCTGCTCGAGCAGCCGTCGATCACCGAGCCCAAGCGCACGGTCAAGCAGATCGTCGACGAGGCCGGCCTGACCGTGGAGCGGTTCGCCCGCTTCGAGGTCGGCCAGGCCTGAACGAGCACCACCGCAGCACGCCGACCTCTGGCCCCGTCCCGCTCGTGGGACGGGGCCAGTGGTCTGTCCGGGGCCGGGCGCGGGTACCCCCGCCCGCGACCACCGGCCGCACGCCCATGCGGCAGGATCAGGTGAACGCCGCCGAGCGAGGGAAGAACCGTTGACCGAGACCGCCACGACGGGCGCCGCCGTGCCCCTCTCCGCGCCGACCGCCTTCCAGCCCGCCGACCGGGCCGGTTACAAGCGGGTCCTGCTCAAGCTGTCGGGGGAGACCTTCGGCGGCGGGAAGGTCGGCGTCGACGCCGACATCGTCCGGGGCATCGCCACCCAGCTGGCCGAGGTCGTCGGCAAGGGCGCGCAGGTCGCCGTCGTCATGGGCGGGGGGAACTTCTTCCGCGGCGCCGAGCTGTCCCAGGCCGGCATGGACCGCACCAAGGCCGACTACATGGGCATGCTCGGCACGGTCATGAACTGCCTGGCGCTGCAGGACTTCTGCGAGAAGGCCGGCCTCGAGACCCGCGTGCAGTCGGCGATCACGATGGGCCAGGTCGCCGAGCCCTACATCCCCCGCAAGGCGATCCGGCACCTGGAGAAGGGGCGCCTGGTCATCTTCGGCGCCGGCGCCGGCATGCCGTACTTCTCCACCGACACCGTGGCCGCCCAGCGGGCCCTGGAGATCGAGTGCCAGGTGCTGCTCATGGGCAAGAACGGGGTGGACGGCGTCTACGACGACGACCCGCGGCACAACCCGGCCGCCGTCATGTACGACGACCTCGACTACGCCACCGTCCTGGCCAAGCAGCTCAAGGTGGCCGACGCCACCGCGATCAGCCTCTGCATGGACAACCGCATGCCGATCGTCGTCTTCAACCTGCTGAGCGACGGCAACATCGCGCGCGCCGTGGCAGGTGAGAGGATCGGGACGCTGATCAGCGACCCGGCCTGACCCGTCGGGGCAGAGAGCCCGCAGACCCGCGACACCCGCGGCGGACCCGTCCGCCGCCCCAGGAGGAGAGACCCGTGATCGACGACACCCTGCTCGACGCCGAGGAGCGGATGGACAAGGCCCTGTCGGTCGCGCGGGAGGACCTCGGCTCGGTGCGCACCGGCCGCGCCGCCCCGTCGATGTTCAACAAGGTCCTGGTCGACTACTACGGCACCCCGACCCCCGTGCCGCAGATGTCCTCGATCACCGTGCCCGAGGCGCGCATGGCGGTCATCAAGCCCTACGACACCGGCCAGCTCTCGGCGATCGAGAAGGCCATCCGCGACAGCGACCTCGGCGTGAACCCGACCAACGACGGCCAGATCATCCGGGTGGTGTTCCCGCAGCTCACCGAGGAGCGCCGGCGCGACCTGGTGAAGGTGGCCCGGTCCAAGGGGGAGGACGCGCGGGTCGCCATCCGCAACGTCCGGCGCCGGGCCAAGGAGGAGCTGGACCGCATCGCCAAGGACGGCGAGGCCGGCGAGGACGACGTGCGCCGCGCGGAGAAGGAGCTCGACGACCTCACCTCCAAGCACACCCACGCCATCGACGAGGCGGTCAAGCACAAGGAGGCCGAGCTCCTCGAGGTCTGAGGGCGACCGCATCCCCGCTGATGACTCCCGACCCCGACACCGGGCCGATCCCCGTCACCGGCCGGCGTCCCGCACCACCGCCACCGCCGCAGGCGGCGCGATCGGAGGCCGACCTCCGGACGGCGGAGCTCGGCGTGGACGAGCCGGCGACCACTGAGGCGCCGGTGCCGACGTCCACCACCGAGTCGATCGGGCCCACGCTCGTCCCGGAGGCCCGGAAGTCCTCGCGCGCCGGGCGGGACATGGTCGCCGCCGTCGGCGTGGGCGTGGGGCTCGCCGCGGTCATCGTCGCCTCGCTGCTGGTCTACCGGCCGGCGTTCCTGCTGGTGGTGCTGGCCGCGATCCTGGTCGGCATCGTGGAGCTCACCCGCGCCCTGGAGGCCGGCGGCGCCCGCGCTCCGCTGGCCCCGGTGCTCGTGGGCGCTGTGGCGATGCTCGGCCTGGCCTGGACCCGCAGCACCTCGGGCCTGGTCGTGGCGTTCCTGCTCACCGTCCTGGCCGTGCTGCTGTGGCGGCTGGGGGACGGGCCCGAGGGCTACCTCCGAGACGCCTCGGCGGGCGTCCTCGTCGTCCTCTACGTCCCGCTGCTGGCCGGCTTCGCCGTGCTGCTCCTGGTCCCGGACGACGGTGTCGCGCGCGTGCTGCTGTTCATCGCCACCGTGGTCGGCAACGACGTCGGCGGGTTCGCCGCCGGCGTGCTGTTCGGCAAGCACCCCATGGCCCCCACGGTCAGCCCCAAGAAGTCGTGGGAGGGCATGGCGGGCTCGGTGCTGGCCTGCGTGCTCGTCGCCACCCCGATCGTCACGCTCGCCCTCGACGGCCCGTGGTGGGGCGGGGTCGCCTTCGGCGCCGCACTGGCGGTCACCGCCACCGCCGGCGACCTCGGGGAGTCGCTGATCAAGCGTGACCTCGGGATCAAGGACATGGGCGCGCTGCTGCCCGGCCACGGCGGGATCATGGACCGGCTGGACTCGCTGCTGCCCTCGGCCGCGGTGGCCTACCTGCTGCTCACCTGGGTGGCGCCGGCCTGACGGCTGCGCCGTCAGGCGCCGGCCAGCGGCGGATCCGGGTCGATGCCGGCGGCGGCGAGCGCGGCCTCGATCTGCTCGCAGACGGTGCGGACCACCTCCACGCGGGCCGACCGCTTGTCGTCGCCGGCGACCACGTGCCAGCGCCCACCGTCGTGGTCGGTGCGCTCGAGCATCTCCTCGACGGCGGCCTCGTAGGCGGTCCGCTGCTCCCGGTTGCGCCAGTCCTCGTCGGTGAGCTTCCACGCCCGGTAGGGGTCGCGGCGGCGCGACTCGAAGCGGCGCAGCTGCTCCTCGGGGGAGACGTGCATCCAGAACTTGACCAGGATCATGCCTTCGGCGGCCAGCGTGGTCTCCAGGTCGACGATCTCCTCGTAGGCGCGCTGCCAGGCGTCCTCGGAGGCGAAGCCCTCGACCCGCTCCACCAGCACCCGGCCGTACCAGGTGCGGTCGAGGACGGCCATGCCGCCCCAGCCGGGCAGCACCGGCCAGAACCGCCACAGGAAGTGGTGCCGCTTCTCGTCGTAGGTGGGGGCGGCGAACTGGGCGACCCGCACGTGCCGGGGGTCCAGCTCGTCGACCAGCCGTTTGATCGCCCCGCCCTTGCCGGAGGCGTCCCAGCCCTCGAAGAGCACGCACAGCGGCGGCCCGAGCTCCCCGCTGCCGATCTGACCGCCCAGCAGCAGTCGCAGGTGCACCAGGCGCCGCTGGGCCTCCGCGAGCTGCTTCTTGGCGTCGGACTTGGACAGGCGGGCGCTGAGGTCGGCGTCGGCGAGACGGCTCATGCGTGCAGCCTGACAGGAGCCGGTCAGCGCGGCGCGGTGTCGAAGGTGCCCTGACCTCCCCTCCCGTGCTGGCGGATCCAGGCGTGCATGGCGATGCCGGCCGCGACACCGGCGTTGATCGACCGCGTCGAGCCGAACTGGGCGATGGACAGCACCCCGTCGGCGGCCGCCCGCGCCTCGGGCGTGAGCCCGCTCCCCTCCTGGCCGAAGACCAGCACGCAGGCGCGGGGGAGCGGCTCGGTCTCCAGCGGCCGGGCGCCGGGGAGGTTGTCGACGGCGAGCAGCGGCAGGCCCTCGGTCCGCGCCCACGCGGCGAGCGCGCCGACGTCGGGGTGGTGGCGCACGTGCTGGTAGCGGTCGGTGACCATCGCCCCGCGCCGGTTCCACCGCTTGCGCCCGACCACGTGGACCGCGGAGGCGAGGAACGCGTTGGCGGTCCGCACCACGGTGCCGATGTTCAGGTCGTGCCGCCAGTTCTCGATCGCGACGTGGAACGGGTGCCGGCGGGTGTCGAGATCGGCGACGATCGCCTCGACCGTCCAGTACCGGTACCGGTCGACGACGTTGCGGCGGTCGCCGGCGGTCAGCAGCTCGGGGTCGTAGCGGGGGTCGTCGGGCCAGGGCCCCGCCCAGGGGCCGACGCCCACGCTGTCCAGCGGCGCGGCTTCCCTCTCGGCCTCGGTCACCGGGCCGACGCTAGTGCCGCTCCCTGCAGCCGCTCCGCGGCCCGGCCCGTGGGCCGTGTGGGCGGACTCGCGCGCGACACCCGGCCGCGCCTCCGCCCATCGCCAGGACAGGTCCGTCACCATGGCCCGACTGCACTCTCTGTTAGCAAGGAGCAACACTGAGTGGCTGACCTGGAAGACGGGCGGGACACCGACCTGCCGACCGTGCCCGGGAACGCCTCCGGCGCACCGCCGGCCGACGCGGCTCCCGGCCCGGAGACCGCGGAGCGGTCCGAGGTGGGGGACTGGGACCGGGCCTGGCTCCCGGGCTGGGTGACCCCCACGGCGGCGGACGCCGGGAAGGAGGCGGTCCCCGGCGGTACGACGCCGGAGCGAGAGCCGGCGCCCGCCGCCGAGGCGGACCTCCCCGCCGGCGCCGGAGCCGTCGACGAGGGGCTCCTGCCGCGGGTCGTCGTCGGGCCACGGGTGCGGCCGCGGCGCCGGGCCGGGCTCGCCCTGGGCATCGGCCTCCTCGCCGCGGGCGGCATCGCGGGCGCGGCCGTCCTGGCGACGTCCTCGCCCGGCGCGGTCGCCGCCGCCGACCGGCACTCCGCCGACGCCGAGATCTCCGTCCCCACCCGGGCCGGTTCGACCCCGCGGTCCGCCGGCATCGGGGACGCCGCCTGGGCGGCCGCTCCGACCGTCGTGCCGGTCCCGAGCCCCCTGCCACCCAGGCCCGAGGCCCCCACGCCGGATCCCCCGCCGGTCGAGACGGTGCCACCGGCCGCGGTCGCGGCCGCTCGGCCGGCCGACGAGCCGCCGCCCGGCGACGTCCTCCCGGACCCCGTGACGGTGCCGGCCGAGGTCCCGGCGCCGGACGCCGTCGCCGTGGCGGCGCCGACCGCCCTGCCCACGGCGGAACCGACGTCCCCGAACACCGTCACCCCGGTGCCGACCGGGACGCCGACGCCCACGGGGACCGGCGACCCGGCCGACGACACCCCCGGCGACCCGGCCGACGACCCCACCGGCGATCCGGCAGAGGACCCTCAGCCCACACCGACGGACACGTCTCCGCCGACCTCCGTCATCCCGCCCACCGCGACGGACGGGCAGGACCCGGCCACACCTCCCCCGGCGGCGGCCCGCCCCGGACCCCGGGCGTAGGCGGGCTGCGAGGGAGCGACGTCACTGCGGCCGGGCCGGTGGGGGTGGGACCATGGGAGCCGCCATGACTGCCCTGCCGCTCGTCTTCGACGCCCCCCGCCGGGGCAAGCCGCCGCGCCACCTCGCCGACCTCAGCCGCGAGGAGGCCCGCGCGGCGGTCGCCGAACTCGGCCAGCCGGCCTTCCGCGCCGACCAGCTCGCCCGGCACTTCTACCGCGGCGTCACCGACCCGGCGCAGATGACCGACCTGCCGGCCGGCGTCCGGGCGACCCTCACCGGCGAGCTCCTCCCCGGGCTGCTGACGCCCGTCCGGCACCAGTCCGCCGACGCCGGGCGCACCCGCAAGACCCTGTGGCGGCTGCACGACGGCGCGCTGGTCGAGAGCGTGCTCATGCGCTATCCGGACCGCGCCACCGTCTGCATCTCCAGCCAGGCGGGCTGCGGCATGGCCTGCCCGTTCTGCGCCACCGGTCAGAGCGGGCTCACCCGCAACCTGTCCGCCGCGGAGATCATCGGCCAGGCGGTCGCGGCCGCCGCGGCGATGGCGAACGGCGAGATCCCCGGCGGGCCGGGGCGGCTGTCCAACGTCGTCTTCATGGGGATGGGGGAGCCCCTCGCCAACTACGCGCGGGTGCGCAAGACCCTCGACGCGCTGGTCACCCCCGCCCCGCACGGGCTCGGCCTCTCCCAGCGGTCGATCACCGTGTCCACGGTCGGCGTCGTCCCGGCCGTCCGCCGGCTGACCGAGGAGGGCCTCAACGTCACTCTCGCGGTGAGCCTGCACGCGCCCGACGACGAGCTGCGCGACACCCTCGTGCCGATCAACACCCGCTGGAAGGTCGGCGAGGTCGTCGCCGCGGCCGACGCCTACGCCGAGCGCACCGGCCGCCGCTACTCGGTCGAGTACGCGCTGATCCGCGACGTCAACGACCAGCCGCACCGGGCCGACCTGCTCGGCCGGCTGCTGGCCGGGCGCCGGGCGCACGTCAACCTCATCCCGCTCAACCCCACCCCGGGCAGTCCCTGGGACGCCAGCCCGCTGCCCGCGCAGCGCGAGTTCGTCGCCCGGCTGCGCGCGGCCGGGGTGCCGACGACGGTCCGCGACACCCGGGGGCAGGACATCGACGGCGCCTGCGGTCAGCTGGCCGCGGCCGACCGGGTGGCGGGTGTCCCCAGCGTCGCCGTCCCGGTGCCGTCCCTGGAGCCGCCGGTGGAGTTGGGCGCCGAGGCGGACGAGTGACCTCGGAGGCCCCGGCGGCCGAGGCGCACGAGCACAGCCACGCCGACGTCTCCGGCGGGTGGCTGCGGGCCGCCGTCTTCGGCGCCATGGACGGCCTGGTGACCAACACCGCCCTGGTCGCGGGCGTGGGCGGCGGCGGGGCCGCGCCGCGGGCGATCGTGCTGTCCGGGGTGGCCAGCCTGGTCGCCGGTGCCATCTCGATGGCGCTGGGGGAGTACACCTCGGTCAAGACGCAGAACGAGCAGCTCGACCTCGAGGTCGACAAGGAACGCCGCGAGCTCCAGCGCAACCCGCGCGGGGAACTCGCCGAGCTGGTCGAGATGCTGCGGGTGCGCGGGGTGGAGCCCGAGCTGGCCCAGCAGGTCGCCGTCCAGCTGCACCGCGACCCGGACACCGCGCTGCGGCTGCACGTCGTCGCGGAGCTCGGGCTGAACCCGGCGGACAAGCCGTCGCCGTGGACGGCGGCGGTCTCCTCGTTCCTCACCTTCGCGACCGGCGCGGTCATCCCACTGCTGCCGTACCTGCTCGGCTTCTCGCTGCTGTGGGTGGCCCTGGTCTGCGGCGGGGTGGGGCTCGCGCTGGCCGGGGCGCTGTCGTCGCGCTTCACGCCCCGGCCGTGGTGGTTCGCCGCGCTGCGCCAGCTGCTGTTCGGCGCGGCCGCGGCGGGCGCCACGTACCTCGTCGGAACGGCGATCGGCGTCGCCGCGAGCTGACCGCTCCCGGGCACGACGCAGCGGACGCCGGCCAGGAGGTCCTGGCCGGCGTCCGCCGGTGGTGCGGTGAGGGAGGTCAGGCCTGGGTGGCCTCGGCCTTGCGACGACGGGCGGCGAAGACGGTGGCACCGCCGAGGGCGACGAGGCCGGCGCCGGCGAACAGCGGGAGCTTCACGTCAGCGCCGGTGTAGGCCAGCTGGGAGCCCGAGCCGGTGCGGGCGACGGTGAACGCCTCCTGGAAGTAGGTGTTCTGGTCGCCGTTGTAGACCAGGGTGTGCTGGCCCACCGGCGTCCCGGCCGGGACGGTGAACTGCACCCGGACGACGCCCTGGGCGTCCGCGGTGAACGTGCCCGCGACCCACGGGGTGGAGTGCAGGGTGACGGTGACCTTCTCGAAGGGCTTGAAGCCGCGGAGGACCTTCACGACCACGGCGCCGGGGGCGGAGCGGTCACCGGTGGCCGCGCCGGTGTCCGGGCTGGTCACCCCGGCGGTGTTGGCGGCCGTGCCGCGGATCGCGCCGACGGCCGGCGTCGCCGCCGGGGCGGCCGGGGTGCTCGTGGCCGGGGTCGAGGGCTTGGCGGCCGGGTCGACGACGGTCACCGTGGTGGTCGGGTACTCGACCTCGTAGTCACCCATGTACGACACGCACAGCGAGATGACGTCGTAGACACCCGGGGCGAACCCCTCGGGGATGCCGAGGGTGAGGGTCCACGCGCCGTCGGGGTCGGCCTCGCCGCCGTTGCCGATGCCCATCTGGGCGTCCGGGCCGAGGTCGAGGAACGCCACCGCGCCGATCGGGTTGGCGGGGTCGGAGCTCTGGTCGCAGTCGACGCCGGAGACGGTGAAGTCCTCGCCCGCCTTGACCGACGTGGGGTTCACGACGGGCGCGGCGGGGGTGGGCACGGCGAGGGCGGCCGGCGCGGCGACCAGCGTGGAGCCGGTGACGGCCAGGCCGAGGAGGGCCCCGGCGGCGATACGGGTCGTGGTGCGGGACATCGGCGGCTCTCCGCTCGTCAGGAGTCCGGTGCTCCGGACTTCTCTGAGCTGCTTATCGGCAGGGAGTTGGCCGAGATGGAGCTGGAAGCGGGCAGTTCTCGACAACGGGACGTAACGGTTCAGTAACGCTCAGCGGGAGCAGGAGAGCCCAGCGGCGGCGAGCGCCGCCGCCGTCCCGTCGGTGGCGATCCGCACCGGCACCTGGGGGTTCGGCTCGCCGGCCGGGAGCACCTCGATGTCCCCGAGGTCGGCCCCGGCGAGGGACGCCAGGTCGGTCGCCGAGGTCGCGGCGTCCACGGTGAGCGAGCCGGACGCCGCCCACGCGACGCGCTGGAGCAGCCAGGGCCGCACCCCGGCCTCCCGCACCGCGCCGACCAGGGCGGTCAGCACCGTCCCTGCCGCGGTCGCCCGGCCGTCGGGGTCGACCGGTGCCGGCTGCCACGCGCCGTCCACCAGGTGCTCGGGGTGCCGGGACCGCACCAGGGCCAGGGCGGTCCGGCCGTCGACGTGCTGCCTGCCCGCCTCCGCGATGAGCAGCCCCGCGGCCGGGTCCCGCACGGGCCGCGGGACGTCGAGGTCGAGGCCGCCGGCCGCATCGACGACGGCGGCGAAGCCGGCCAGGTCGACGGTCACGAGGTGGTCGGTCGGGACGCCGAGGTCGCAGAGCGCGTCGACGGTCGACTGCGGGCCGTCCAGCCAGGTCAGGGCCAGCCGGCCGGGGCCGCCCGCGCCCCGGACGAGGAGGTCGCGGGGGATCGAGAGCACGCCGCCGTCGTGCACGACGAGGACGACGTCGGCCCGGCTGCCGGGCACCTGCTCGGTCGTCCCGAACTCCGAAGCCGCGGCCCCCTCGGGCAGCGCGGCCCGGGAGTCCAGGCCGAGGAGCACCCACGTCGTCCCGGTCCCGGGGTGCAGGTCGACGGTCACCCGGTCGATCCGCGTGACGAGCAGGGCGGCGTCCCCGGCGAGCACGGCCACCGCCGCCACGAGGGCGACCAGGGCGACGCGCAGGGCGGTCATGGTGGTCTCCGGTCTCGCCAGGTGTCCGCACGACGGTCGTCCGCGGCGGGCTGCCCCCGACCGACGAGAGGCCCGCTCCGTGGGGAGCGGGCCTCTCGTCAGACGCAGCGGGCGGTCACTGGCTGCGCCAGGCGTTCTTCCGCCGGAAGTAGTCGTAGACCTTGAGCAGGATCATCAGGGCCGCGATGGCGATGAGCCAGTAGTCCTCCATGCGGCCCTCGTGGTTGCCCACCAGGTAGGCGAGCAGGAAGAGGATCGCGATCCAGGAGGCGATCCGCCCGGCGCGGCCGGTCTCGCCGTGCCAGCCCCAGTCCTCCGGGCGCTCGTGCTCGACGGGGTGGGCGTCGTGGCGGACGACGGCCTCCTCGCGCCCGGGCTGGTTGACCCGCGTGGTCGCGGGGTTGTCCGTGGCGATCCGCTCGCGGTGGGTCTGCTCACTCACGATGCGCATTCTGGCAGCCCCGGTTCCCGGGCACCCGTCGAGGTGGGACGGCGCGCCGCGACGGGGGGCGCCGTCGGGGAGGATGGACCCGTGAGCGACCTGCGAGAGGTGACCGTCCTGGGGTCGACCGGCTCGATCGGCCGGCAGGCGATCGCGGTGGCCGCGCAGAACCCCGACCGGCTCCGCATCACCGGGCTGGCCGCCGGCGGCGGGGACATCGCCCTGCTCGCCGAGCAGGCGCTCACGCTCGGCGTCCGCACCGTCGCGGTGGCCCGGGCCACCGCCGCGCAGGACCTCCAGCTGGCCTTCTACGCGGCGGCGTCGCAGCGCGGATGGGCCACCGGCCAGTACAGCCTCCCGGAGATCCTCGCCGGGCCCCGGGCCGCCGAGGAGCTCGCCGCCCGCCCCGCCGACGTCGTCCTCAACGGCATCACCGGGTCGATCGGGCTCGGCCCCACCCTGTCCGCGCTCCGAGCCGGCCGCACCGTCGCCCTGGCCAACAAGGAGTCCCTGGTGGCCGGAGGCGACCTGGTCACCGCTGCAGCCGCTCCCGGGCAGCTGGTGCCCGTCGACTCCGAGCACTCCGCGCTCGCCCAGTGCCTGCGCGGCGGCGCCCGCGACGAGGTCGCCCGGCTGGTGCTCACCGCCAGCGGCGGCCCCTTCCGCGGCCGCAGCGCCGCCGACCTCGCCGACGTCACCGTCGACCAGGCCCTCGCCCACCCCACCTGGGCGATGGGGCCGGTGGTCACCATCAACTCCGCGACGCTGGTCAACAAGGGGCTGGAGCTCATCGAGGCGCACCTGCTCTTCGGCGTCCCGTACGCCGACATCGACGTCGTGGTGCACCCGCAGTCGATCGTGCACTCGATGGTGACCTTCACCGACGGCGCGACGATCGCCCAGGCCAGCCCTCCGGACATGCGGCTGCCGATCGCCCTCGCGCTGGCGTGGCCCGACCGGCTGCCGGTCGTCCAGCCCGCGCTGGACTGGTCGACGGCCAGCAACTGGGAGTTCGCGCCGCTGGACGCCGAGGCCTTCCCCGCCGTCGGGCTGGCCCGGTCGGCCGGTGCGGCCGGTGGCGTGGTGCCGGCGATGTTCAACGCGGCCAACGAGGAGGCGGTCGCCGCCTTCCTGGGCGGCCGCCTGCGTTTCCCCGGCATCGTCGACCTCGTCGCGCGTACCCTCGACGATGCGCCGGACCTCGGCGCCCCCACCTGCGTGGACGATGTCCTGGCCGCTGAGCGGTGGGCCCGGCAGCACGCCCGCGCCGCCATCGCCGGAGGCTGAACTGAGCGGGTTCCTGCTGACCGTCCTGGGGATCGCCGCGTTCGCCGTCGGCCTGCTGTTCTCCATCGCCTTCCACGAGGCCGGGCACTTCTACTGGGCCCGGAAGTTCGGCATGCGGGTGCCGCAGTTCATGGTCGGCTTCGGCCCGACGATCTGGTCGCGGCGCACCGGCGAGACCGAGTACGGCCTCAAGGCCGTCCCGCTCGGCGGCTACATCAGGATCGTCGGGATGATCCCCCCGGCCGAGGAGGGCGAGAGCAAGCGCGCCACCCGGATGCGCAGCTTCATCGCCGAGGTCCGTGGCCAGGCGCTCAACGACGTCCTGCCCAGCGACGCCGGCCGGGTCTTCTACGGCAAGCCGTGGTGGCAGCGGGTCGTCGTGATGTTCGCCGGCCCGTTCCACAACCTGGTCCTGGCCGCCGTCTTCTTCACGATCACCCTCAGCGCCATCGGCACCAACGTCCTGACCACGACGGTGGGCCAGGTGCCCGCCTGCGTGCTGCCCGCCGGCGCGGCCAGCGCCGGCGCCGAGGATCCGTGCGCCGTGCCGATCACGGCCGACGGCGCGCTGTGCGAGGCCGGCGCGGACGGCTGCGGGCTGCCGCAGCAGAGCCCGGCGGCGGCGGCCGGGCTGCGCCCCGGCGACACGATCGTCGCGATCGACGGCGCCACCGTCGACCGGACGGCGTACGACAGCTGGACGGTGGTGCAGGAGGCGATCCGCAGCAACCCCGGCGTCCCGGTCGCGCTGACCATCGACCGGGACGGCGAGCGGCGCGAGCTCACCGTCACCCCGATCCCCAACACCGTCTACGTCGAGGGCGGCAGCGACGAGACCACCACCGCCGGGTACCTCGGCGTCTCCCCGACGGTCGAGCTGGCCCGGCAGTCGGCCGGCGACCTGCCCGGCTACTTCGGGATGATCGTGGTCAACTCGGTGGAGCGGCTGGTCGAGATCCCCGAGAAGATCCCCCAGCTGTTCCGCGCCGCGTTCCTCGGGGAGGAGCGGGACGAGAACGGGCCGATCGGCGTCGTGGGCGTGGGCCGGATCTCCGGCGAGGTGTTCGCGATCGAGCAGTTCTCCGGGATGGAGAAGCTCAGCTTCTTCCTCAGCCTGCTGGCCAGCGTCAACCTGGTGCTCTTCCTGTTCAACCTCCTGCCGGTCTACCCGCTCGACGGCGGGCACGTGGCGGGGGCGCTGTACGAGAAGGCGCGCTCGGTCGTCGCCCGGCTCCGCGGCCGCCCCGACCCCGGCCCGTTCGACATCGCCCGGCTCATGCCGGTGGCCTACGCCGTCGCCGGGCTGTTCATCGTGCTGTCCGGCCTGCTGCTGGTCGCCGACATCGTCAACCCGATCACGCTGCAGTAGCCACGCGGGCGGGGTCACAGCCGCGGCGGCGGCAGCGCCGTGCACGCCGGGCGATACTGGGCGTCATGGCGACCCCCGTCAGTCTCGGCATGCCCGCTGCACCTCCACCCGTCCTGGCCCCGCGCCGGACGACCCGCCAGCTCGACGTCGGCGGCGTCGGGGTGGGCAGCGACTCGCCCGTCAGCGTGCAGTCGATGACGACGACCAAGACCGCCGACGTCAACGCCACGCTCCAGCAGATCGCCGAGCTGACCGCCGCCGGCTGCCAGATCGTGCGGGTCGCCGTCCCCGACACCGACGACGCCGAGGCGCTCCCGGCGATCGCCAGGAAGTCGCAGATCCCGGTCATCGCCGACATCCACTTCCAGCCGCGCTACGTGTTCGCCGCGATCGACGCCGGCTGTGCCGCGGTCCGGGTCAACCCCGGCAACATCAAGAAGTTCGACGACAAGGTCGGCGACATCGCCAAGGCGGCCAGGGACGCCGGCATCCCCATCCGGATCGGCGTGAACGCCGGCTCCCTCGACAAGCGGCTGCTGGCCAAGTACGGCAAGGCCACCCCGGAGGCGCTGGTCGAGTCGGCGCTCTGGGAGTGCTCGCTGTTCGAGGAGCACGACTTCCGCGACATCAAGATCTCGGTCAAGCACAACGACCCGGTCGTGATGGTCCGCGCCTACGAGCTGCTGGCCGCGCAGTGCGACTACCCGCTGCACCTGGGCGTCACCGAGGCGGGGCCGGCGTTCCAGGGCACGATCAAGTCCGCCGTCGCCTTCGGCGCCCTGCTCAGCCAGGGCATCGGCGACACCATCCGCGTCTCCCTCTCGGCCCCTCCGGTGGAGGAGGTCAAGGTCGGCAACCAGATCCTCGAGTCGCTCAACCTGCGCCAGCGCGGCCTGGAGATCGTCAGCTGCCCGTCCTGCGGCCGCGCGCAGGTCGACGTCTACAAGCTGGCCGACGAGGTGACCGCCGGCCTCGACGGGCTCGAGGTGCCGCTGCGGGTCGCCGTCATGGGCTGCGTCGTCAACGGCCCGGGTGAGGCCCGCGAGGCCGACCTCGGCGTCGCGTCGGGCAACGGCAAGGGCCAGATCTTCGTCAAGGGCGAGGTCGTCAAGACCGTGCCGGAGTCGCAGATCGTCGAGACCCTCATCGAGGAGGCCATGCGTCTCGCCGGCGAGCACACCGACGCCGGCACCCCCTCCGGCTCGCCCGTCGTCACCGTCGGCTGACCGCGCCGGTGCTCCGCACGCCGACGGCCCGGGTCCTCGACGAGGGCGACGAGCCGGCCGTCCGCCGGCTCCTCGCCACCGACCCCGTCGCCGCCTGCGTGATCGCCGCCCGGGTGGAGGCCGCCGGCACCGCGGCCGCCTCCCTCGGCGCGCCGCTGTGGGGCTTCGGCACCGGCCGCTCCCTGGAGGGGGTGTGCCTGGCCGGGGCCAACCTCATCCCCTTCACGGCCCCGGGCGCCGAGCGGGCCGCCGCCGCGGCGTTCGCCGAGCGGGCCCGGAGGGCCGGCCGGCGCTGCTCGACGATCGTCGGCCCGGCCGGCGCCGTCGAGCCGCTGTGGGAGCTGCTCGAGCCGTCGTGGGGCCCGGCCCGCGACCACCGCCCGCGCCAGCCGCTGCTGGCCGTCGAGGGGCCCCCGGCGGTGACGCCCGAGCCCCGGGTCCGCCCGGTGCGCCCGGCCGAGCTTGAGATCCTGCTGCCGGCCGCCGTCGCGATGTTCACCGAGGAGGTCGGGGTCAGCCCGCTGCGGGTCGACGGCGGCGCCGGCTACCGCGCGCGGGTGTCCGAGCTGGTCCGCGCCGGGCAGTCGCTGGCCTGGATCGAGCGCGGCGAGGTGCTGTTCAAGGCGGAGATCGGCGCGGTGTCGCGCACCGTCTGCCAGATCCAGGGCGTCTGGGTGGCCCCGGCACACCGCGGCCGGGGTATCGGCACCGCGGGCACGGCCGCCGTCGTCGAGTACGCCCGGACCGCGATCGCCCCCGTGGTCAGCCTCTACGTCAACGACTTCAACGCCGCCGCCCGGGCCGCCTACGCCCGGGTCGGGTTCGTCGAGGTCGGGCGCTTCGCCAGCGTCCTCTTCTGAGAGGGGAACCCCCTCCTCCCCACCCCGCGCAGGCTCGGGGCGGTACCCGGGAGAGGCCAGCCTCCCGGGGTTGGGTGTCCCCTTCTGGAACGCTGTCTCCTCGTGCGCAATCGACGGGTGAGCGTCCTCGGAACGACTGCCGTGCTGCTGGCGGTGCCGGTGCTGGCCGGCTGCTCGGGCAACCCCGAGGAGGACGTGCGGGCCGCCGCGCAGGCGTTCCTCGAGGACTGGGCGGCCGGGGACACCGCGGCCGCCGCCGACGCCACCACAGACCCCGAGGCGGCCGGCGCGCTGCTCGACCAGGCCGCCACCGACCTGCCCGAGGCCACGCTCACCCCCGAGGTCGGGGACGTCGCCGTGGAGGACGGCGGCGCCACGGTCGACTGGACCGCCACCTGGGACCTCGCCGCCGCCCCCGACTGGAGCTACCCGGCCACCCTGCGGCTGCGCGAGGCCGAGGAGGGCTGGGACGTCGTCGCCGAGCCCACGCTCGTGCACCCGGAGCTCGCCGAGGGGCAGCGCCTGCTCGTCGAGCGGGTGCTGCCCGAGCGTGCGGCGATCACCGACGCGGCCGGCCGCCCGCTGTTCGCCCCCACCGAGGTGGTCAACGTCGGCGTCGACCCGGGCCAGGTCACCGACCTGCCGGCGCTGGCCGCGGCACTGTCGGCGGCCACCGGCGTCGCCGCCGAGGAGATCACCGCCGACGTCCAGGCCGCCCCGCCGGGCCAGTTCGTCCCGGTCATCGCGCTGCGCCGTCCGGACTTCGAGGCGGTCCGGGCGCAGGTCTTCGACCTGCCCGGCGCGGTGTTCCCCACCGAGACCCGGCTCCTGGCGCCGACCTCCCGGTTCGCCTCGGCCCTGCTGGGGCGGGTCGGCCCCGCGACCGCCGAGGTGCTGGAGGAGACCACCGACGAGGACGGCGGCCCGCGCTATGCCGCCGGCGACCAGCTCGGCCTCTCCGGCCTGCAGCGGGCCCTCCAGGACCAGCTGACCGGCACCCCCGGCTTCACCGTGACCGTCGTCAGCACCGACGACACCACCGGCGACGCCGGCCTGGAGGTCGACGCGGTCGCCCCGCTGCCCGGCGAGCCGGTGCAGACGCCGCTGGTCCCGGCGGTCCAGAACGCCGCCGACGCCGCCGTCGCGACCCAGCCGCTCGCCACCCACCTCGTCGTCGTCCGCCCGGGCACGGGCGAGATCCTCGCCGTCGCGTCCAACGAGGCCGCCGTCGCGGCCAACGCCCTGAGCGGGCAGTACCCGCCCGGCTCGAGCATGAAGACGATCAGCGCGACCGCCCTGCTGGCCACCGGGACCCTCACCCCGCAGACGCCGGTGGCCTGCCCGGGCACCTTCGTCGTCGACGGCCGGGAGTTCGAGAACCAGGACCAGTTCGACCTCGGCACGGTGCCCTTCACCCAGGCCTTCGCGAAGTCCTGCAACACCACCTTCATGCAGCAGGCGCTGCAGCTGCCCGACGACGCCCTGGCGACCGCGGCCGCCGGCTACGGGGTGGGCACCGACTGGCAGCTGCCGGTCGACGTGTTCGGCGGCAGCGTCCCGGCCGACAGCACCGGGACGACGAAGGCGGCCAACGCCATCGGCCAAGGCCAGGTGCTGATGAGCCCCGCGCAGATGGCCCTCGTCGCCGCCGGAGTCGCCGGCGGCACCCCGGCCGTGCCCGTGGAGGTGGTCGGCGCCGAGCCGGCCGGCCCGACCCCGGCGACCCCGGACCCGGCGGTGCTCGACGCGCTGCGCCCGATGATGCGCGAGGTGGTGCTCTCCGGCACGGCCACCGCCCTCGCCGACCGCGGCGAGGTCTTCGGCAAGACCGGGACGGCCGAGTTCGGCACCAACACCCCGCCGGACGCGCACGGCTGGTTCATGGGCTACCAGCTGCGCGGGCCCCAGGGAGACCTGGCGTTCGCCGTGCTCGTGGAGGGCGGGCAGTCCAGCAGCCTGGCGGTCGGGGTGACCGACGCGTTCCTCGGCGGGCTGCCTCAGGCGTAGCGGAAGGCGGCGCGCTCGGCCCGCTCGAAGCGGCCGCGGGTCAGCCGCAGCAGGACGCCGAAGGCGCGCCCGCCCTCCCCGAACGCGGCGCTCACCTGCTCGTCGCTGAGCCCGTGCGCGGCCCACGGCAGGAGGAACGGCATCTCCCGGAGGCCGTGCCCGGACTGTGCCGCGCGCTCGGCCGCCGCCCACTCGGCGGTCGTCAGGTGCCGCTGGGCGAGCGGGAGGGCCTCGGTCTCCTCGTGCGCGAGGTGCTCGCCGAGGCGGTCCCGGGCGGCGGTCACCCGCTCGGCGAGCCGGTCGCGCGCGGCGGCGTCGGGGGCGAACGCCATGGCGGTGAAGCCGGTGGCGCAGGAGTCGAGCAGCGGGTCGATCAGCTCGTGCTCGGCCTCCATCGCCTCGAGGGTGGCCCGCCCGGCGGCGTCGACGGCGGCGTCGACGTGGGCCAGGAGCAGCGGCCAGATGGTGGTGTCCTCGATCGTGTGGTGGTGGTGCAGCGTGGTGCCGAAGCGCTCCCACCGCGCCGCCAGCGAGCGCCAGGCGGCGGTGTCCTCCAGCGGCGTCCGCCGGACCGCCGAGGCGAAGCGGCCCAGGTCGCGGCGGAAGGCGTGGTGCATGACGTACATGCCGCCCAGGTCGTGGGGGCCGTGCGCCACGGCGGCCTGACCGGGCAGGTCCAGCTGGGCGCGGGCGTCGGTGCGGGTGCTCATCGCGGGGTCTCTCCTGCGGGGGGACGGAGCCGGGCGTCCTCGCTCCGGCGTCCGCCACGCTCGCGCCCGCGGCTTGCAGCGCGCTTGGAGCCGACTGGGCGCGGCCGTCAGCCCGCGGGCAGACCCGGGAAGGCGGTCGTCGGGGGCGTCTCCCCGGCGGCGGTCCGCCAGCCGACGGCGCGCACCTCGGCCGCGGCGAGCACACCCACGGCCAGCTCGCGGACGGCGGCCCGCGCGGCCTGGTCGAGCACCCGCACCCAGGCGGCGGCGACGCCCTCCTCGAGGACGACGGCCAGCGCGGCGGCGTCGGTGGCCGACAGCACCGGGAACGGCAGCGTGTAGCCGCCCTCGGCCGGCACGGGGTCGGCGTCGCGGCCGTCCAGCAGCGCGGCCAGCCGGTCCCGGACGTCGCGGTGGGCGTTCTCCGCCGCCACCGCGGGCGGACGGCCCTCGGCCGGCAGTGCCGCGCCGACGCTGCCGTAGCCCCAGACGGCGGCGTGCTCGGCGGCCAGCGCCTCGCGCAGCGCGGCGGTCTCGGTGCCCTCGTCGGCGACTCCGTCGTCGTCAGCCATCTGCGGTTCCCCCCACCCCGGCGTCGCTCACGCCAGCGCCGCCTCGTGGCCCCGCAGGCCCGCGGCGATGGAGCCCAGCAGCGCCGCCCGGGCTCCCGTCTGCCCCACGCAGGCCGCCGCGTGCGCGTCGGCGGCGGCCGACACCTGGTCGCGCAGCCACCCGCGCACGTCGCCCCCGGCCGGCGGGGCGGCGGCGGCCGAGGCGGAGGCCGACGCCGACGCCGACGGCGACGCCGACGCCGACGGCGCCGCGGCCCGGAGCGCGTCGAGCTGCTCACCCGCCTGCTGGGCCAGCGCGGTGACCGCGCCGCCCAGGGCGCCGTCCGCGGTCGCCGCCGTCGCGTAGGCGTCGACCAGCGCCTGCTGGACCGACACCTGACCGGCGAGCTGGTCGACCTGCGCGGCGCTCACCGGGGGTGTCTCGGGGGAGTCGGAGGTGCAGCCCGCGGTCGCCAGTGCCAGCCCTGCCGAGGCGGCCAGCAGGGCCCGCCGCGAGAAGGCCCGGGAGGCGGGCGGGGGGGAGGGGAGCATCGCCGTCCATCCTCTCAGCCCGGGCCCCGCGGGGCCGGGAGCACACGGCGGGCGGGTCCTCCCCGGCGCCGGGTCTCGGGCCCGCCCCGCGGGCGGTAGCCTGGCCCTCCGGCCGGTGGTGGGCCGACGGCGCGTCGCCGTCGCCCCACGGGGCCCGGGGACGGCTGGTCGCCCGCCCCGCCGCGCACGCGCCGACCGAGCCAGGAGAGGGAGGGAACCCGTGTCCGCCGCTTCCCGCACCGACCCGGTCGCCACCCGGTTGGCCGGCCGGATCGCGCCGGTCGTCGACGCCGCCGGGTACGACCTCGAGGAGCTGGTCGTCACCCCGGCCGGCCGCCGCAGCGTCGTGCGGGTGGTGGTGGACCGCGACACCGGCGTCACCCTCGACGACATCGCCGAGGTGAGCCGGGCGGTCTCCGCGGCGCTGGACGAGAACGACGGCGACCTCGGCCGGGCCCCGTACGTGCTGGAGGTCACCAGCCCCGGGGTCGACCGGCCGCTCACCGAGCCGCGGCACTGGCGGCGCAACACCGGCCGGCTGGTCGCCGTCCCGGTGGGCCCCGCCGGGGACGTCGAGCAGGTGACCGCGCGGGTGCTCGAGGTCGACGACGGCGGGGTCACGCTCGCGGTCGAGGCCGCGGGCAAGCCCGGGGCCAAGAAGCGGCCACCCACCCGGCGGCGCGTGCCGTGGCAGGAGCTCGGCACCGGACGGGTACAGGTGGAGTTCGGCCGGCCCGAGCCGGCCGAACCGGCAGGCGCGCAGCCGGATCCCGCGGACGACGACGACGACGGAGAAGGACAGTGAACATCGACGTGACCGCCCTCAAGGCGGTCGAGCGGGAGAAGGGCATCCCGGCCGACACGGTCATCGAGGCGATCGAGTCGGCCCTGGTGACCGCCTACCGGCACGCCGACGGCGCCGCCAAGCACGTGCGGGTGCACGTCGACCGCAAGAGCGGTGAGGTCGCCGTGCTGGCCCAGGAGCTCGGGCCGGACGGCGACGTCGTCCGCGAGTGGGACGACACCCCCTCCGACTTCGGCCGGATCGCGGCCAGCACCGCCAAGCAGGTCATCGTCCAGCGGCTGCGCGACGCCGAGCACGAGCAGACCTTCGGCGAGTACGCCGGCAAGGAGGGCGACATCGTCAGCGGCATCGTGCAGGCGCACGACCGCCGCAACGTGCAGGGCACCGTGCTCATCGACATCGGCAAGGTCGAGGCCGTGCTGCCGCACACCGAGCAGGTGCCCGGCGAGAGCTACCCGCACGGCAGCCGGCTGAAGGCCTACGTGGTCTCGGTCACGCGCACCTTCCGCGGGCCGCAGGTCACCGTCTCGCGGACCCACCCGAACCTGGTCCGCAAGCTCTTCGCCCTCGAGGTCCCCGAGATCGCCGACGGCAGCGTCGAGATCGTCGCGGTCGCCCGCGAGGCCGGCCACCGGTCGAAGATCGCCGTCCGGACCAAGGTGCCGGGGCTCAACGCGAAGGGCTCCTGCATCGGTCCCATGGGGCAGCGGGTGCGCAACGTCATGAGCGAGCTGCACGGCGAGAAGATCGACATCGTCGACTGGTCCGACGACCCCGCGACCTTCGTCGCCTCGGCGCTCAGCCCGGCCCGGGTGAGCAGCGCGCGGGTGGTCGACCCCCAGGCCAAGGCCGTGCGGGTCGTCGTCCCCGACTACCAGCTGTCGCTGGCCATCGGCAAGGAGGGGCAGAACGCGCGGCTGGCCGCCCGGCTCACCGGGTGCCGCATCGACATCCGCAGCGACGCCCAGCCCGACGACGCGACGCCGTCCCCCGGGGTGGGGCGGGCGCCCCTGCGGTCCGGTGCGCCGCCGGTCCGCGCCGGGGGACCGGGCGGGCGCCCGGGGGCCCAGGGTGGAGGATCACGTCCGGGCTCCAGACGCGCGGAACATCCGGGCCCCGCCGCGCGCTAGAGTGCAGGGTGGCCGAAACGTCGATCCCGGTGCGCACCTGTGTGGGCTGCCGGAAGCGCGCTCCGGTCACCGATCTGCTGCGTGTCGTCGTCCGGAGCGGGGCCCTCGTCCCCGATCCGCGGCGGACTCTCCCCGGCCGGGGGGCGTCCCTGCACCCCACACCGGAGTGCCTGCGCGCAGCGGAGCGACGCCGGGCCTTCGTCCGGGCGCTGCGCAGCAGCACCCCGGTCGAGGCCGGTCCGCTCCGGGTCCACGTCCTCGGTACGCCGTCCGCGGCGGCTCCGGGCGCGGAGGCGGGGTCGGGCGACAACGAACGAACGACAGACCGCAGCAACACAGACGGATCGGCATCGGGTCGGTCCGCAGTCGAGGGCAGGACGTCGTCGGATGAGCAAGCCGTGAAGTCCCCACGATGACCATGCAGGACTAAGCACGAGGTCGAGCGGGCCAGCCGCCGGCCTCACCAAGAGGAGATCCGTGCCAGGCAAAGCCCGCGTACACGAACTCGCCAAGGAGTTCGGTGTCGACAGCAAGACAGTGCTCGCCAAGCTCAAGGAGCAGGGCGAGTTCGTGAAGTCCGCGTCCTCGACCGTCGAGGCCCCCGTGGCCCGCCGGCTCCGGGAGGCCCTCGGCGCCGCCAACGGCGGCACCACGGCGGCTCCGGCCGCCCGTCCCAGCGCACCCGCCGCCCCGGCCCCCGCTCCGGCGGCGCCGGCTCCGGTCGCGCAGACCCCCGCCGGGGCTCCGCAGGCCCCGGCTCCTGCCCAGCAGGCGCCGGCGACCCGTGCCCCTGGCGGTCCCACCCCAGGGCCGCGTCCGGCGGTCGCCCGTCCCGGTGCTCCGACGCCCGGCCCGCGGCCGGCCGCGCCGGCTCCCGCCGCTCCGGTTGCTCCTGCCGCTCCGGCGGCTCCCGCTGCTCCGGTTGCTCCGGCGGCTCCCGTCGCGCCGGCGGCCAGTGCCGGTCCCGCGGCCGGTGCGCCGACGCAGCAGCCGCCCGCGGCACCCAGCGGTCCGCGGCCCGGTCCGGCCGCGCCCCGTCCGGCTGCGGCCGGTGGGTCGGCGCCCGGTGGCCAGCGCCCCGGTGCCGGTGGCCCGCGGCCCGGTCCCCGTCCGGCTCCGCGGCCGGGCAACAACCCGTTCAGCAGGGCGCCGCGTCCGGCGCCGTCCGCCGGCGCGGCGCGTCCCGGGCCCGGTGCGGCCGGCCCCCGGCCGGCGGGCGGCGGTCCCG